>JAJRTI010000853.1 GCA_024278415.1 Planctomycetota bacterium
CAAGAGTGCCGGCGGCAGTGGGCCAAGGAAGGCGACGAACTCGACTACGCCCAGATCACGCAGCTCGCAACCGACGCGGAGCCGTTCCGCAGCATCGTCGAGCCGGACTACGAGGAGTTCATGGGCATCGGCAACATGCCCGCGATGCTCGCCGACTTCTGCAAGAAGACCGGGCAGCCGGCGCCGGAGACCAAGGGCCAATTCGTGCGCTGCGCGCTGGAAAGCCTCGCGCTGAAGTACCGCTGGACGCTGGAGAAGATGGACGAGTTGCGCGGCATCAAGCACTCGCCCATCCACGTTGTGGGCGGCGGCTGCCAAAACCGCCTGCTCTGCCAGTTCACAGCGGACGCGACGCAGCGGCCGGTGGTGGCGGGCCCGATCGAGGCGACCGCGATGGGCAACATTCTGCTCCAGGCGATGAACAAGAAGCACGTGGCGAACATCCAGGAAGCCCGCGAGGTGGTGCGCAACAGCTTCGACGTGGAGACCTTCGAGCCCCGCGACGCCGGGCCCTGGGACGAGGCGTACGAGCGCTACCTCGAGATCGCTGAGCAGGCGGCCAAGCTCTAGTGCCTTCGCATTCCGCTATGCTTGGACAGCCGCATGGTGGGGACGGAACGCGAAGGCCTTCCGCTTCTGCCCCGCCGCCGCACGTGAGGAGCGTCGCGGCGCACCTTGCCCCCAGGCGCTCCCTGCAGCCGCGGCCGTGGCGGAGGATGCTCGACGCCGCCCATCATCAGGTAGAAGTGCCGATAGAGGGAGGGCGGCGTCTCGGAGTGCCAATAACCGGCCGCACGCGCAATCTGGGCGGCGAACACGAATGCGGCAACAGTCACCGCGCCATACGCCACGGCCGACACGGCTCTCCCCCTTCGGCCAATCGACATGCCCAGGGCGCCCGGCGCCGGGCACGCGTGAACGCAACTGAAGCAGGCCGTGCACTCCACCGTCGCCACGCGGCGCCGGCGCTCGACGGCGATCCTGTTGGGGCAGGCCTGCGTGCACTTGCCGCAGTGAATGCACGCGTCCGCGTCGCGCCTCACGGCGACGGGACTGGCCCGGGACAACAGACCTACCAGTGCGCCGTACGGGCAAAGGTAACGGCACCAAAAGTTCTTGAACACCACCGACAGCAGCGCCAATACCGCGAGCACAACAATCCCGGTGATGCTGACATGCGCGAAGAAGAGGTACATCTTCACGTCCGCGATGCGGTTGTACGGCCCGTAGATGAAGTCGCGCAGGGCCGGCACCGGCATACGCGCGACAAAGACGACGAAGAACGCAAGCAGCAAGTACTTGAGGGCGCGCAAGCCGACGTCCAGCCACCGCGGGATGGACACGTTTCGCCCCATCAGACGGCGGCCAAGTTTGTGCAACCACTCGGATAGCAGACCGACCGGACAGACCCAACTACAGAACCCGCGCCGGATCGCCACGGCAAGCACCAACGTGAGCGAGAACAGCACCAGCCCGGCCGGATGAACGCGGGCGACTTCGCCCGACTTGAAGAGGTACGCTAGGCTCATCAGAGAACTGATCGGGAGGTACGCCTCCGCCGCGGGTGGCCGAGGCGCAATCGGGCCTTGGCCGGGATCCGCGAGCGAATTGACAAAGGACCGGAACTCGAGCCCAATCAGAACCGACGCCAGCGCGAAACCAATCTGCACGGCCGGCCGGATCCACTGGTATTGGTTTTCCTTTTCTCTCGGCGCGCGGCCTTCTTGCGATTGCTGGCACGTGTGCATGATCTCTCAAATATAGATGTGAATGGTCCGGGTTGGCCGCGTGTTGGATCAGCCATGGATCAGGGGAGGCGCCTGCGCCATCCCACAAGCCAAAGCCGCCCGCGCCTCCTACGGATTCGGCTGTCGTCCGGCAAACGCCTCGCGGCAGAGGCCTTCGATGCCCTCCCGCTCAATCATTGCTCCGATGCGGTCGTCAGGCCCAAGGTGAGCCATGATCCACAGCACGATGCCTTGCACGACCTGGGGCAACTGCTCGGCCGTCACCACGCCCGGCAGCGGCTGCGCCAGCCGGGGGCGCCGGCCAAGCTTGCCACCGACCAGAATCTGAAACCGCAGCCCCTCGGTCTCGATGGCTTCAGCCGGGCACGCGTCGATGCAGGCGCCGCAGCCGACGCACCGCGCCTGGTCGATTGCGGCCTCCTCGTCGGCGACCCCAATCGCGGCCTCATCGCAGACCTCGGCACACTGTCCGCACGCGGTGCATGCCTCCAATACGGCCGTGGGGCGCACCTGAGCCACAATGCCAATGTCCCGAATGTGCGGCTGCGAGCATCCGTTGGGGCAACCCGATATGGCGACGCGCAGCCGCTGATGCGCGAGCGGCGGCCGAGAAAGCCTGCCCATGAGGTATTCACTCCAGCCCGATTCTTCTATCGCGGCTCGGACCCGTGTTTGCACGTCGGCCAATGCGCACAGCGCGTGTTGGCATTCTTTTGCCGCGGCCTGGCACACGTCCACGGAGAAGGTCTCCGTCTGAGTCTTGGCCTGGGGCTTTTCGCACGGCGGCCTCTCTTCATCCCGGCCGGCGCCTCCGCCCTCTTGTACCAGTTCCCACAGTGCCCCCTTCGGATCGGGGCACCGCGTCAAGACACGTCCTCCTTCTTGCCAGGGCAGTGCGCCGCCGTACCGCAGTGTTTGAGCGTCTCTGGACAGCGCGGCGTACGCGCTGTCGCACAGGCCTTTCGGGGTGAAGCCGGTAAGAACAAAGGAGCGGCCCTTCTCATAGTACCGGCATTCGCCGGCCTCGACCACTCGCGCAATGACTCGACGTTTGGACACGATGATATCCTTCTGTTGGCTGCTGGCGAACTCGCTTCATTACATGTGCTATATGATACGAGCGACTTGCAAAACCCCAATAGGCCGAGGCCTCGCGCTTAACATCATGCATGGTAGAGGTGTCGAACGCGGCGCCGCCGAGATGCGAGCGCGGGAGCGTTCCGCTTGTAGTGGCGACCGTCAGGGCGCCCTCTGCGCC
>JAJRTI010000079.1 GCA_024278415.1 Planctomycetota bacterium
CTGCGGCCGCAACCCTGGGCTAGAAGCCGGAAGCCCGTTGGGCTTCCAAACAGCGTTGCGTCAAGCGGAAACGCTGTCCATTGAACTCGCGCACGTTCATGGGGCCAACGGCTGTTGCAATCGGCTGAAGTGTTACAAAACAAGAAGCTGCTTGGCCGGAGCGGATCGCGAGGCTTCGGGACCGTCCGTCGGAACGCGAAGGCGTTCCGCTCCCGGGTTGCGGGCGCGGCCCGCTTTGTTCATAGCGAAGCCTCGCTGGTCCACCGTTATCTTATTCGTTCGCGAGCGGGCCGAGGCACTCGGAACACAGGGCCGCTTCCCGTGCCTCTTTTGCCATTGCTGCAAGGTCGTCGTAGGCCATTCCAATTCGCTTCTCGATCTCAGCTCCAAACGCGCGGAGTCCAAGGCGGCCTATTGTCTTGGACAATCTTTCATCCGGCTCTGCCTTCTCTCTGTAGACCCTCAGCACTGCCGCCAAGTATTTCGGCACGTCATCTGAAGAGACTGCGGAAGCCAGCTCTTGCGCAATGGCAGGGGTGGCTCCCATTTTCCCGCCCACGAAGATTTTCCAGCCGTCTGTCATGCCGTGAATTCCGAAATCATTCAGTTTCGTATTCGCACAGCAGTTGGGACAACCCGACACACTAATCTTGAATTTCATCGGAGTCGGGAGGCCCCGAAACGTCTCCTCCAGCATCTTCGCCATCGGGAACGTGCGCTGCAGGCCGAACGGAGAAAAATCCGCTCCAGAGCAGCACTTCACCTGCCGGACATCCCGACCTATAGAACGGACTTCAAAGCCGGCATCTATGACCGCTTGCCTGGCCTGATAAAAATCCTGTTCCTTGATCCCGACGATGATCATGCTTTGGGCCGTGGAGAGGTGTCCGACTTGGGCATACTTTTCCACTAAATCGGCAAGCCTGCGAAGCTGATCATGGGAAAAGCAAGCCGTGGGGACGCCAACGGACAACGCGTAGTTGCCGTCCCGTTGTTTTCCGAGACAGCGGTAGCCGGCTTGCTTCTTTCGTTCAGTTGTAGCTTTGCGCAACTCAACATTTGGTTGGACTGAAGTGTCCATTAGCAGTACCTCTCCTGCTCGGCGAATTCCCTATTCTACACCGAGTCTCTTTTGGTGGCCACATTTCAGCCAAGAGCAAAGGGGGGGCTTACCTCGCTGGCCCCCACCGCCCCCTGTTGCACTCGGCTGAAATGTGGCCTTTGCTGGAACCGACACACGAAGCCACCGCAGGTTACCGCCCCTGGGGCTTGCTGTCAAGAACGGCGCTCTTTCGCTTTGGCGGGTGCGTTGAGGCCATTGTAGGCGACATGGCCCAGCTCCGGGATGCCTTGGCGCCGCATTCCGCAAGCTGAGCAAGAGCGCCGCGCGCTTGTCGCACGCTCGTCAGAGCGTGCCTGACTGGTCGCATGCCAGGCCCAAAGCGGAACGCTCTGACGTGCGTACGCGTTTGCGCTCTCCGGGCAACCGGCGCCCGCGCCGCCAAAGTGAAAGCCAAGCTGTCCAATAGGACTGCCCCGGCCCCAGGGTTGCTTCAAGCGGGAATGCTGTCCATCGAACTCGCGCACGTTCATGGAGCCAACGGCTGTTGCGTGACATTTCAGCCGAATGCAACAGGGATCGCGCCCTGCTCTTTACCCCCATCTCCGGGACGGATACCACAGGCTTGCCCTGTGGTATCCCGCTGGTGTGTGCCTCTGCATCCGTGGGTACGCCCTGCCATCCGTGGGACCCATCTGCCCATTGGGTTGCGGCCAAAGGCCGCGCGAGGGTTCTCCGCTCTGCGCGACGGCTTTGGCCTGACGCGGCCGTTGGCCGCAGCCCATGTGGAGTGCGGCGGCTTGACGCCGCTTTCTCTCCGGCGCGCTGGGTTGACCGCGCTGTTGTGCCAAAGCGCCGTCGAGCCGGCGCACTCCACAACGGAGCGCATCGACAACAGGTGGTCGTTCGAAAACCGGTAAGGGCCTACGCTTTTTCGCAGACTTCGCTGCGAAAAAGAGGCGGCTGCACCGTCCCGCATGTGCGGATGCAAAGCAGCGCTACGCGCCGCCAGCTAAAGCGCCGTCGAGCCGGCGCACTCCACAACAGAGCGCATCGACAACAGGTGGTCGTTCGAAAACCGGTAAGAACCTAACAGCGGCTCGGAGTCGCTCCCCGAGCCGCTCTCGTGTCTATCCTACACCCGATCTCTCGGTGTGTAATGGGTGTGCAACAGATGGTGCGACTTCTCGCCCAGCGGCTGTTCGAGAAACTCCTCGTAGATCTGCTTGATCTCCGGGTTGTCGTGCGACTTGCGCAGGGTCTTGCCTTCGTCTTCTTGGTAGATGGCTCCGATGCGGGCCATGCGCACTTCGTTGGTGGTCATGCGCGGCTGGCCTCCGCCGCCAATGCAACCGCCAGGGCAGGTCATCACCTCGATGAAGTGGTAGCTCGCGCTGCCAGCCAGCACGCGCTCGATGACCTTCTTGGCGTTGCCAAGTCCGTGGGCCACGGCCACGTTGAGCGTCGCGCCTTCGAGGAACGCCCACTCCGGCTCTGCGCCTTCGATGGTGAGCGAGGCCTCCTTCACGCCTTCCAAGCCCATGACCGGCTCCACGTGCAGGTTGTCCAGCGGCAGCTCTGTGCCGGTCACGATTTCGTACGCGGTGCGGATTGCGGCTTCCATGACTCCGCCGGTGTTGGCGAAGATATCCGCCGCGCCGGACGACATGCCCAGGGGCGCGTCCATCTTGTCGTCGGGCAGGGACTGGAAGTGGATGCCTGCCTGCCGGATCATGCGGCCCAGCTCGCGGGTGGTGAGCACCACGTCCACGTCTTGCACGCCGCTGTCGCTCATCTCCGGGCGCTGCGCCTCGAACTTCTTCGCGGTGCAGGGCATGACCGAGACCACAAAGATGTCGGCCGGCTTCTTGCCGAGTTTGTCCGCGTAGTAGGTCTTGGCCACCGCACCAAACATCTGCTGCGGCGACTTGCAGGTGGAGATGTTCGGCAAGATCTGCGGGTAGAAGTATTCCGCGTACTTGATCCAACCCGGCGAGCAACTCGTGAACATGGGCAGCGCCACGTTCTCGTCCTTGTCCACTAGAGCCTTCTTCAAGCGCGTGAGCAGCTCCGTGCCTTCCTCCATGATCGTGAGGTCCGCGGTGAAGTTGGTGTCGAACACGCCGTCGAACCCGATTCGGCGAAGCGCGGACACCATCTTGCCGGTCACAAGCGTGCCCGGCCGGTAGCCGAAGCATTCGCCGAGCGCGGCGCGGATGGCCGGCGCGGTCTGCACGACCACGTGCTTGGTGGGGTCTTCGAGCGCGGCCCAGACCTCGTCGATCTGGTCGCGTTCGCTGATCGCACCCACTGGGCACACCGCGCTGCACTGGCCGCATTGCACGCAAGCCACGTCGTCGAGGTTGCCCTCGAACGCCGGGCCGATCACGGTCTCGAAGCCGCGGTTTTGGGCGAACAGGCCGCCCACGCCCTGCGTCTCATTGCACACGGTGACGCACCGCCGGCACAGCACACACTTGGACGAGTCGCGCACGAGCGCGGGCGTGGAGTGGTCGGAGAGCTTCTTGCTCTTCTCGCCTTCGTAGGTGATGCCGCGAATGCCCATCGAGCGGGCCAGGGACTGGAGTTCGCAGTCCTCGTTGCGGTCGCAGGTTTGGCAATCGCCATCGTGGTCGGACAGCAGCAGTTCGACCACGGTGCGCCGGGCCTCGCGCGCGCGGCGCGAGGAGGTCTTGACCACCATGCCGTCGGCCAGGGGCTGAGAGCACGATGCCACGAGGTTCTTGGCGCCCTCGACCTCGACCAGGCACACGCGGCACGCGCCGATGGCCTGAAGGTCCTTCATGTAACACAGGCTCGGAATGTCAACGCCTGCCGCCGCGGCGGCGTCAAGGATGGACGCGCCATCGGGCACGTCGACTTGGATGCCATCGATAGTCGCCTGGGGCATGGGATAGATCTCCTGGGTTTATGCCGTTTCCATTCGGTAATCACAGCGCAGGCAGCGCGAGGCTTCGCCTAGGGCGACGCCAGGCTCGTAGGGCAGTTCGACCTCGGCGAAGTTGTGGCGCCGTTTCTCGACGGGGATGAGCGCCATCTTGGCCCGGGGCAGCAGCACCGGATCCGCATAGGGATCGAAGACCGTGTCGACCGCGACCTGCTTGCGCCAGAAGATCTCCTTGGGCTCCGTCAGGAGAGCGTCGATGCCGACCGCGGCGCGCTCGCCTGCGCCCACGGCCTCGGCCACGGACGCCGGACCGAGCGCGGCGTCGCCGCCCGCGAAAATCCACTCGACCGAGGTTTGCCCGGTGGCGGGGTTGATCCTTACGAAGCCACGCGGATCGAGCAGTATTGGCGCGCCGCCCACAGCCGCGGCCGCGTTGAGCTTTTGCCCAATGGCCACGATGACCTGGTCGGCTTCGACGGTCACGAACTCGTTCGCCATCACGGTCGGGCGCCGCCGGCCGCTGCGGTCGTATTCGCCGAGCTGCATGCGCTGGCACTTCACGCCCACGGCCTTGCCTCCTTCCACGAGGATCTCGGCCGGCGCGAGCAGATCCCGGATGGCCACGCCTTCGCGCTGGGCTTCCTGGATCTCCTCCTCGTAGGCCGGCATCTCCGCGCGGGTGCGCCGGTAGAGCACGGTCACCGTGTCCGCTCCGAGGCGGATCGCGGTGCGGGCCGCGTCGATGGCCGCGTTGCCCCCGCCCACGATCGCCACGTTTCTGCCCACCGGCGCGGAGCCGCGGATGTTGTACTCGCGTAGGAAGCGAATCGCGTCCGCGACGCCGGCCGCGCCTTCGCCCGGCACGCCAAGCGCCGCGCCTTCCGGCGCGCCGATGGCGAGGAACACGGCCTCGTACCCGTCGTCGCGCAGGCTGCTCAGGGTGAAATCCTTGCCCAAGCGCGTGTTCGTCTGGATCGTAACGCCGAGGCGCTCGATCATGCGGATCTCGCGCGCCAGCTCCTCCCGCGGCAGCCGGTACGCCGGGATGGCTTGCACGAGCATGCCTCCGGGCCTGGCCTCGGCCTCGAACACCTGCGGCCGATAGCCGAGCCGCGCGAGGAAGTAGCCGCAGGACAGGCCGGCCGGCCCGGCGCCCACAATCGCGATCTTGCGCGCGGCGTTGGCTTCGCTGTCCCGCACGTCAGGCAGTTGGACCGTGACTTCTTGATCGACCATGAAACGCTTCAGCCCGCGGATCGAGACCGGCTGGTCGTCGAGGTCGCAGCGCCGGCACTTGTCCTCGCAGAAGTGGAAGCACACCCGGGCGCACACGGATGCAAACGGGTTGTGGTCCCGGTGCAGCCGCAGCGCTTCCGCGTAGCGCTTCTCCTTGATGAGCGACACGTAGCCCGGCACGTCTACATCGCACGGGCAGGCGTTTTGGCAGGGCGCGCGCACCAACTCGGGGCACACACCGGCCGGGCAGCGCTTGTCGCGGATGTGCGCGACGTATTCGTCGCGGAAGTGGCGAATGGTCGACAGGACTGGGTTCGGCGCGGTCTGGCCGAGGCCGCAGAGCGCGGAGTCCTTGATCTTCGCGCCCAGGTCCACGAGGCGCTCGATGTCGCCTTCCTCGCCCTGGCCTTCGCAGATGCGGGTGAGGATTTCGAGCATGCGCTTGGTGCCGATGCGGCAGGGCGGGCACTTGCCGCAGGACTCCTCTTGCACGAACTCGATGAAGAATCGCGCCACGTCGACCATGCAGGTGTCATCATCCATAACGATGAGGCCGCCGGAGCCCATGATCGCGCCCAACTCGGCGAGGGACTCGTAGTCGACTGGCACGTTGAGGTGCTCCCTAGGGATGCACCCGCCGGACGGGCCGCCCATCTGCGCGGCCTTGAACTTTTTGCCCTTGGGGATGCCGCCTCCGATGTCGTAGACGATCTCGCCGAGCGGCGTGCCGATGGGCACCTCGACCAGGCCGGTGTTGTTCACCGCGCCGGCGAGCGCAAACACTTTCGTGCCCTTGCTCTTTTCCGTGCCCATGGACGCGTACCACTCCGCGCCGTTGAGGATGATGGGCGGGATGTTGGCGTACGTCTCGACGTTGTTGAGGAGGCTCGGCTTGCCCCACAGGCCCTTTTGGGCCGGGAACGGCGGCCGGGGCCGCGGCTCGCCGCGGTGGCCCTCGATGGAGGTCATGAGCGCGGTTTCTTCGCCGCAGACAAACGCGCCGGAGCCCATGCGGATCTCGAGGTCGAAGTCGAAGCCCGTGCCCATGATGTTTGTGCCGAGCAAGCCGTACTCACGCGCCTGCTCGATGGCCACGGTGAGGCGCTCGACCGCGAGCGGGTACTCGGCGCGCACGTAGATGAAGCCCTGGCTCGCGCCGATCGCGTACGCGGCGATGGCCATGGCTTCGATCACGCTGTGCGGATCGCCTTCGAGGACGCTACGGTCCATGAACGCGCCGGGGTCGCCCTCGTCCGCGTTGCACAGCACGTACTTCACGCCGCCCTCGGCCTCTTGGCAGAACTGCCACTTGAGGCCGGTGGGGAAGCCGGCGCCGCCGCGGCCGCGCAGGCCGGAAGCCTTCACGGTCTCCACGACCTGTTGGGGCTCCATTTCGGTGAGGACCCTGGCGAGGGCTTCGTATCCGTCGCGGGCCACGTATTCCTCGATGCGGCCGGGGTCGATGACGCCGCAGTTGCGCAGCACCACACGCGCTTGGCCGCGGAAGAACCCGATGTCGGTCAGTTCGGGCACGATCTGCGCGGTGGACGCGCGATGGTGCACGAGGCGCTCCACGACGCGGCCCTTGAGCAGGTGTTCGGCCACGATCTCTTTGGCGTCGGCAGGCTTGAGGTCTTGGTAGAACACGCCGTCGGGATAGACGACGGCCACGGGCCCAACCGCGCAGGGCCCCAGGCAGCCGGTCTCAATGACCTTGACCGCTTGGGAGAGCCCGTGGACGCGGAGCTGCTCTTGCAGCGCGGCGCTGACTTCGAGCGCTCCGGAGGCCACACAGCCGGCGCCGGCGCAGACCAAGACATGGCTTCTCGTCACGTCGGACATGCATCAATCTCCGTTCGCTATTGTTTCTTGGGCTGCACGAGGTATTCGGCCACCGGTTGGCCTTGCACGAGGTGCTGCTGCACGATCTGCTTGACCTTGCTCCGGTCGAGCTTGGCGTAGCAGAACTCCGCGCCCGAATCGTCGGTCACGGTCATCATGGGCTCTTGGTCGCACAGGCCGCGGCAACTGGCCTGCTTGAGGGACACGTCTTGCGCGTGGGCCGCGGTCAGGTCGGCGGCCAGCTCAGTGAGCACGTCGAGCGCGCCGGACGCGATGCCGCAGGTGCCCATGTGCACGGCGACCCGTACCTTCTTGGGTCCGGTGCGCATCGCGACGTCGGCCTTGACTTGCTCGCGCAAGGCCCTGAGCGCTTCGGGGCTGTTGATCTTCTTGGACACGGGTCAGTCTCCTTGTGCAGCCAGTGCGGCTTCACGGTAGGGGCTCAGCACAGCCGCGATCTTGGCCGGCTTGACGCGCTGGTGCACGTCGTCGTTGATCATGACCGTGGGCGCGAGTCCGCAGGCGCCGAAGCAGCGGCCCACTTCGAGCGAAAACTCCATGTCGTCGGTCGTCTCGCCCACGTCGATGCCTAGCTCCTTCTTCATCGCTTCGAGCACTTGCTTCGCGCCGCGCACGTAGCAGGCGGTGCCCAAGCACACGCGCACCACGTTCTTGCCGCGGGGCGCGATAGAGAAGAACGAGTAGAAGCTCACCACGCCGGCCACTTCGCTGAACGGGATGTACAGCCCAAGGCTGACGCGCTTGAGCACTTCTTGCGGCAAGTAGCCGAAGATGGCCTGGGCCTGCTGAAGCACGGGAATGAGCGCGCCGTCCTTGCGGCTGTACTCCTCCAGCACGTCGTCCAGCCAAGCCATCATGTCGGCGGCCGACTCGCCCTGCGCACCAGCACAGGCACAGGCACAGGCCTGGGTCGCGGAAGTCATAGAGCACTCCTCAAGTAATTGGGAGACCAACGGCGCAGCCGAATGAGGCTGCGCACGGATGAACGCGTCCTACAGCAGCACGGGCAGGGCCGCGAGCCGCGAGCGGATCCTCTCAGACACTCGCCGCGCCACCGCCAGGCCGAGCAACTCGCTCGACGGCACATCCCGGCCCACGTCCGCCGCGCGCACTTCATACTCGCGGCCGTCGTGGAGGAACTTGCAGCGCAAGTCGAGATCGGGGTTCGTGCACACGACCGACGAGAGCGCCGCCGCAAGGTCGCCGAGGGGACTGCGGTCGAAGTGCCCGATCTGCATGTCGGCCTCCACACACAAACCACCCAGGGCCGACTTGCCGAGCGCGAGCGAACCGTTCGCGCGCTCGGCCGCGTCCCGGAACAGACTCAACCCCAAGCCGGTGCGCTTGCCGTCCTTGGTCGTGTAGAAGGGGTCCGTGGCCCGCTCGAACGGCATCTCCAGGCCGGGGCCGTCGTCCTCGATCGCGAGCGCGAGCCGGCCCCGGCGCGTGTCCACATTGACCGTTATTTGCACGACCGACGCGTTCGCGCGGATCGAGTTCTCGATCAGGTCCAGAACGTGTAGTGATAGGTCACGCACGCGGCATCACCTCGGGGCGCGGATGCCCAACTCGTGAAGTTGGGCCACGACCTCGAACGAAGTCTTGGGGGTGGAAAGCAACACGATGCCCTTTTCGACGGCCCGCGCGCGCACGGCCTCGCCTGGGCGCTGGCCGCTGGCCACGACAACCCCAGCCAGCGCCGCGCGCGCGGCCACGGCCACGACGTTCATGTGCGCGTGGATGGTCACCCACAGGCCGTTCGCGGGAGCGCTGACCAGCGCGTCGCTCATCAAGTCCGACACGTGGCCCTCGGTCACGTCCGTATCCAGACGCTCGGCCAGCTCCTGGGTCAGGAGTTCCAGGCCAAGTTGCTGCGCAATGTGTCTAAGGGTCATGGGGGATTGAACCGTGGTCGTAGTCGCTTCCCACGATATGAGCTGCATGCCGCGCCCGCGCGGCCACCGTCATCGCCTTGGCTGCGTCCTGACTGCCGACGAGGCAGGTGCCCGGCACGCCCAGCAACTCGGCCGCATGTCCGAACTGGGGGCCGCGCAGACGCGTCACGAGCAAGGGAGCGCTCATGGGGGCTTTGCACGTCAAGAGAAAAGCAGAGGCTATGGCGCGACTATCGCAACGTCTGTGCCCGACCCGTTCGCCGCGCGTCCTGCCCCGCAAGCAATACGAATCAAACGGCTTAGGTCATCGGCCGAGACGTACCGCCGGAGCCCGATTGCGTCCCATGTTTTGGGCATAACATACCCATGCGTCCTCCGCTTTCCCGCTATGCCCTCCCACTCAGCCGAAACGCGGTCGACACGGCACATGTGCACGGATCGCCCATTCCCGATTCATGCACGCCCCGACACGCCCACGAGCGGCCCTTGTGATCGCGGCCACGGCCGGCTTTCCCCAGCGGCATCGCTCACGTGCGCGTGCAGAGCGACCGGCTCGCGCGCCACCCATGAACGATCGGCATCACCCCGCCTCTCGCACTCGTCAGTCCACCGGCCCGGGCCGCACGATGCGCGGTGCGGTCTTGATGCGCGGGCGAATGGCGAGCCATTCGGCGCCCTGGAACTTTGCGTCGGGAATCTCGCGCACTTCCTTGTCCCCGCGGTAGGGGCACATCGCGTCCACCCACGCAATGAGCCGGCGGAGGCTCACCGGGTCGACCTTCACGTCGTAGTGCTTCCCGCTCGACGCGATCTCGATCAGCTTGCTGTTGTAAGAGAGGTGCGTCATGGGCGACGGCGTCTGGTACGCCTGGGGGTCGCGCTTGTCGTAGCCTTCGACCATGATCATGTTCGCGATGCCCCACCCGGGCCGCGGCTTCTTGGGCTTCTGGTAGGGCTTGCCCCACGTGGGGCGCCCGGTGAAGAGGAGGTAGGTCTCGTCGAAGATGAGGAACCCGGTGCGGGGAGTTAGGTCGAGCGCCTTCCGGCCCTCGCCGTCGCCCTGGTGGCAGGAGCCGCAGTACTTGTTGAGCACGGGCCGCACGTAGCGCTCGAAGCTCACCGTGTCCTCGCCCCAAGGCGGCGGCGTGATTCTGCTCGCCGGGCGCCGGAGCGCTTTGGAGCCGCCGTACGCGGCCGGCGTCGTGCTGTGCCTCTCGTGGCAGCCCAGGCACCCGCGCTTTTCCCCAGGCATGACGCCGGTGAAGCTGCGCATGGTTTGAAGCGCGCGGTAGCGCTTGTCGAGGAGCTGGAAGTGCAGCGCCTTGCCGGGCGGAGCGTAGAACGCGACCGACCCATCGGCCTCGATGGGCGCCGTCCCGATGACGCGCTTCACGCCCTCCGACTGCACCGCGGACACGACCGGCCCGGTCGAAAGGTACGGCCGCTTGTACCAGTACGTGTATGTCTTCGGCTCGATGGTGAGCACGCGCAGGAACTTGGCCTTGCCGCGCAGCTCGTCCGGCGCGTCCTGGTACACGCTGTTGCTGTACAGGATGCCCGGCTTGGGGTTGAGCCGGTTCTCGCGGCTGGGCCACGCGACCTTGTCCGGGAGGGCCGGCGGCCGGCGCCGCGGCTTGAGCGGCAGCGCGTGCAGGATGTTGTGCGCGCCCTCGTAGATCAACTCGCGGTTGCCGTCCACGTCCATGAGGTACAGCACAAACTTGCCCCCGCGGCTCGCGGACACGAGGAAGTCCGTCTCGCTGAGCGGATACGGCGAGTAGTATGCGGAGTAGCCGCCGCTGCGGTGGTAGCGCGGGGACTCGACCGGATCGACCGGGCCGTTGCCCGATTCGGGCCATGCCACGTCCGCGGTCACCTTGGTCAAGCCGTTGGGGAAGTTGGTCCCCTTGTCGGGGTCGATGATCCCCACGGACCCGGCGAACCAATTGTGGTGCGCGCTGCCGGTGAACATGACGCGCCGGCTGCCCGGGATGCTGCGCGCGTCCTTGAGCAGGTCCGGCCACACGCTCTGATTGCCCCAGAAG
>JAJRTI010000080.1 GCA_024278415.1 Planctomycetota bacterium
CGATGCGCAGCTTGTCTTGGGCCGACCAACGACGTCGCTTCTGAGACATGGCTTCTTCTCCTTTCTGGAGCCATTGTAACATCCTCCAGAGGAGATCCCTGACTAACTTCCCGTTTGTGCCACTTGCGCTGAAACACTACAATTTCCGATTCTATGTGAAGGCCTATGCTCTTCCCAAGTGTAAGTGCATGAAGTACTTTAGCCTTGTATGACAAGGAGGTAGGCATCCGTGAACAGAAAGCCATCCACGTTGCGGCTACACTTCATGGCGACTCTGGGAGCAACGTGCGGAAGCGCCGCCTTCCTCACGTTCCTTATCCTCGGGGGACGACCAATGGCGACCTTTGTCTGGTTCACATGCGGGTTCGTAGCGGACCTAGGGTCATACCTGTTCGGCGACTATTTCCGCGTCTTTGCGTTGGTTGCAGTGTACTGGGCGATGCTTGGCGCGCTGGTCGCCGTCGGCCTTGACTGGGCGATCAGGAAGTGGCGCGGC
This sequence comes from Planctomycetota bacterium, assembly GCA_024278415.1. The sequence continues at coordinate 497 of JAJRTI010000080.1, forward strand.
GGCGGGAATGACGGCCAGAGCGACGAGCCGGCCCGGCCCGTCTCCCCTCCTCGAGGGGGGGCTCTCTTTGCCGCACTGAAGACGCATTATGTCGGGATGTGCTTGATCGCCGTTGGATTCTTGGCTGCGATGGCCAGCGGGCTCTATGGCGCGGTCTGGACATGCCTGACGGGGATGCGGGGCCTGTCTTGGACAGCAGATACGCTGATAGTGGTCGCTGGCTACCTGATGGCGATGACGGGTGTACTGTTCCTGAACAAGTCCATGGGCATCAGGTACCAACTCGCACTGGGTTTGACAGTCCTGTTTGTGCTGAGCCTTGCCGCCGCTGCCGTTGTCGGAGTCGCTCTCAACGGTCCCCCGCACGTTCATTAATGTGCTATCTGGGGCCGCCTTACGCATTAAGACCTCGGCATGGCGGGAGCGGCGAGAGCCTCGTGTCGCTATCCAGACTGACGCTGCTGACAGCCTGTCGGAGTCGAGTTGCGATGCCCTGGGGCGGCAGGCTTGGACGTTCGATCCCTTGGGCTATGCGACATACTGCGCGTACGACGCTTTGGGCCGGAACGTATCCGCCAAGGATGCCATGGGCGGCGTGACTTACTTCCAGTATGATGCCGCCGGGAATCGCACCGTGCTGCTCGATGCAGAGGAGCATCCAACGTACTTCGAGTACGACGCAGTGGGGAGACAGACCTCCGAGACCGACGCAATGGGCAATGCGCGGTCCAGCAAAACAGGCCAGGCTCGTTGTGTTCCTTGTGTGTGTCTGGTGTCACCGAAGCCCAAGGGAGGTCCAAACAGTGACCATCTGTGTCACATCCGCTTCCAGAAACACGCATGCGATGGCATCACGACGCGATCTGGATCAGCCGCGGATCTCCACGCTGTCGATGATGACACAATTCTGTTCGCCCCGGGAGTACAGAGGGACAAGCGCGTGGTCGACACCCAATGAGAAGGCCGAGTTGCGCGCACTGAGAGTGGCAATCCGTCGGGTATGAACGAGGCCTGAGAGGGGCAGGGCCGCACACCTGGCTTGGGGAGAAGTCGGATCCGCGGGGCGAGCGGCGTGGCGCGTGGTTTGCTTCCCGCACGACGGTAGACAGGCGTACAGACTGATGCCCGTTCCGCCTGATCGCCGCGCCGCATTCAAAGCAGAACGCGCATCACGCTCCCAAGGCACACCCGAGAGCGAACGGGCTCGTCCATCGGGAGCACTCAGAGACGCCCCATGCTCCTCAATGCCCTCGAACTCGACGCCACGGAGCGCTGCAACCTGGCGTGCTCGTTCTGCTACGGCCGCCGGAGCGACAGGGACATGTCGGACGAGGTCGCACAGGCGGCCGTCGAGTTGCTTCGGCAGCACATCAACCCGACATGCAGGTTTCCGTACATCCACTGGATCGGCTCTGGGGAGCCCATGTTGCGCTGGCCGTGGCTTCTGGACATGAGCAGATGGGCCAAGTCACAGTTCGCAGGCAGGGCGGGCCTCACGCTGACCACCAACATGACCATCATGCCGAAAGGCTTCCTCCAAGCTTGGCGACGTGAACTGAAAGGCAGGCTCGTGGCTTCCATCGACGGTCCCCCAGACGTCCAACGGCGTCTGCGCGGCAGCGACCCTGTAGTCGTCGAGCGCAATGCTTCGAGGGCCATCACATTCGGCCACACGCGCGTGCGGTCCACTGTCACGCCGGACTCAGTCGCCATGCTCAAGGAGGGCGTCGAGTATCTCTACCGGTTGGGCTTCCGTCATATCACTCAGACGCCGGCCTACGAGCCTGAGTGGACTGACGAAGCACTCGACACGTACGCCGAGCAGATGCAGGTCGTCGGCGAGTGGTTCGTGCAGCGCGTCAGGCGTGGTGAGCATGTCCGCTTGACGGCCATTGACCTCGGGATGCGAGTCTCCCCATCCGAGGTCGACGGCCCCCCCAAGCCCTGTCGCGCCGGGCACACGAGAATCGCGTGTGACGTGCGGGGGATCCTCTACCCGTGCCACCGTTACTGCGGCGGCACTCGACGACAGCTTGGCACCGTTGGCCACGGTGTCGACCTCGCGGCATTGCAGCGCTCGCGTGCATGCACAGAGCATGCTGAAAACATGGCGCCCGGCCGGACGCCCTCCGCGCCTACCTGCCACTGGCTCCGCGAGACTGCCGCCGCGCCCGCGCAGGTCAGATTCCACGCGCGGTACCTGCGCATCATGGCCGACGCAGCGCAACGAGTGAAGCAGAGCCTGGGTGAGCATGGCATGGCCGACGCGTTTGGATGCCGGGACTGCTCGTTTCATTCAGGCGCAGATTGAGTCAGGCCCGGCCCCCTGGTAGCCCGCAGATGAACCGGATCGCGTCATCTCTGCGGGCCAATTCACCAATCTGAGCAGTTCCGGGTCAGATTGGGTTTTGGCCTCTCTACACGAACAGGGCGACGTTCTCGCGCAGTCACGGTGCAAGACAAAGACAGCCGTCAGATTGCGTGTCCAGGCAACGACATGCGGCAGTAGTGCCGTAGTGATGGTTCTGTGATGACGGCTACGGCACGCGTCTTGCGATCTTGCGATTGCCCGCATACGAACGGCGCCCACGGCTCTGCCTGTTGTTTCTGTCCATGGCCGCGACACGGCCGTTCAATTGACCTTCCACCCAAACAAAGCGGGCTTGGCCCGCAACCCAGGAGCGGATCCCGAAGCCTCGGGATCGCCTTCCGTCACTACTGTACGGTTGTCTCAACATCGGAATGCGTAGGCATTCCGCTCCTGCTTCTTGTTTTTCGTCACGGTTGCCGGCCGTGAAGGTACTAACGAAGAAAGGCTACCTGTCATGCCGCTCCATCCACCAACTCCCACACCGTGCCGGCCGCGTGCATGCACGCCGCCCGCCAGCGACCCTGTGAGCCAGATGGTTCAGTTCAAAGGCGGGTGCTGCCCCCCATGCCGCGACCCCCATCTCCGCCGGCCGGTCATGAGTGGCCCGGGCGCTCGAGGGCAGTGCGGCCCGAGCGACCCCACAGAAGGCCACGAACGCTATCCGGCAGACCCCTACAACCTGCTGACCACCAAGGTGTGCGTCTACACGCGATGGTACCCGGATGGCTGCGATTACCCTGCGGATACGTACAACCCACACGACGCGTACATGGTCTTCACCGTGGAGCCTTCGGACCCGTTCAGGCCATACCCCCTGCTCCACGTCAATGCGATCCGAGCCGGCGGGGGCGGCGACGACGAGTACTTCTACGCCAAAATGGGCACGTGGGGCAAGCAAGTGACTTACTTCGACCCGGACGTGCCCGATATGGACGTCATGACCGGCGCAATCTACTTGCCTGAGGATTCGGACTTCGGAGCCGAGAAGTACGTCAATGTCGAAGAAAGCGATATCCCTGGCAAGTACTGCAACACGGCGTCCGCATGACGCCATGCCCAGCCGCTGCTCGAATGCAACGCGAGCGGGCAACTTCTTCAGCATCATCTCAAACGATTGCACGGCCGCCTGCCTGCTGGCCGTGCAACAGAGGAGACTCCCCGATGAACTCCCCCAACTCCTGCAACTCCTGCCCCGACGTCTACATCGACCCCGTCATGGGCAACGTCAACATCGCCATCGGGTACCGCCTGCCCACACGCGGCGAGCCCCTGGACCTCATGCTCTACTACAACTCCTTCCCGCTGCTGGAGACGAAGGCCGATTACACGCCTCTGCTTGGCAGTTACTGGACCAGCCCCTTCACCCGGCGCGTGAAGACCGGCTTCGACGACGCCGGGGATCCCTACCAAGCCGTGCTCGTCGACGCCTCCAGCGGCGAACGCGGCTACGTGGAGAACCCCAACCAAGGAGAGCCCACCTTCCTTCACCCGCCTGGCGCCTACAGTGCGTTCGACGACGATGACGAGGATCCCGACATCTTCTGGGAAACCTCTCCCCAAGGCCACCAGGTCATGTATCGGGCGTCCAGCAGCAATCCCAATCTGCCCTATGACGCGCGAATGGAATACGAGCAGGATCGCCACGGGAACGTCACGTACTACGCGTACGATGCAAGCAACCGGCTGGTCCAGGTCCTCGATCCAAGCGACCGGGCTGTGTACTTTGAATACAACAGCGATGGCCGCATCACGTACTTCACTGATTGGGCCGGCAGGACCACGCATCTGTCGTACGATGGCGACTGGATCGAGAGCATTGCGGGGCCCGATGGCTGCGTCACCCGCTTCGACGCTCTTCAAGATGGCGGTGTGGCGGTGACTGACCCCGAGGGCAACGTCACCTACTTCGAGGGCCACCCCCGCGTGCAGGCGCACACGAAGCTAGGCGTTGGCGCCGCAAGATACACGCACCACCCGGCCTACTTCGCCTCGGAAGGCCTCACCCAGTACGAGGACTTTGAGGGGAACATGACGTACTATCGCTACCATCACCTCGACCGCCAGTCCGAGAGTGTCACGGACCCCTTGGGCAATGTCACTCACTTCCGGTTCGGCCGGACGAATCGGGCTGGCACGGATCCGAACGACGGCTACGAGGTCGGAACGAACCGCATCGAGCAGTACGAAGACGCAGACGGGAATCTCACGGCCATGGACTATAGCAGCGGCCAGCTCGCGTCCGAAGCCGCGCCGACCGGCGCCAGGAGCTACTCCTATAGCCCGTCCGGCGGCCTCGCCAGCGAAACGACCCGCCTCGGTCTGACCACGTCGTACACCGTGAACGCGGCAGGCGACGCCACCAGCAAGACGGACCCCCTCGGCCGCCTGACCTACTTCGGTTACGACGAGCACGGACTCATGACCGTCGAGCGCTCGCCTCGGGGCGCCACCACGTACCACGCGTACGACGACTACGGCAACATCCTCGCGGTCGAGGATCCCCTCAGCCGCACCACCTACTACGACTACAACGCGGCCGGCGACGCCATTGCCGCCACCTCGCCAAGCGGCCACACCACGTACTACGAGTACGACCCCCGCAGCCGCGTCACCAAGTCCACGGACCCCGCCGGCCACGCCCAGGAGTTCGGATACGACGGCAACGGCAACCTCACCGTCGCCATCGACGAAGCCCAGCAGGCCACGTACTACGCGTACAGCTCCCAGCGCCTCCTGGCAAGCGAGACCGGCCCGCTCGGCTACGCCACGTACTACCACTACAACGGCAACGACGACCGAATCCGGGTTGTCGATCCACTCGGACGCGAGACGTACTTCCACTACGACGCCGCGCGGCGCTACGTCGCCACCACCGACCCGGCCGGCAACAAGACGCGGTTCGATTACGACGCCCGCGACAACATGATCGAGGAGACCGACGCACGTGGTTGCAGGACCTACTTTATCTACGACTCCATGAACCGCCGCGTCGCGGAGATCGACGCACTCGGACACACGACCTACTTCAACTACTTCGCGGACGACTGCCTCGGCAAGGTCATGGACGCGCTCGAACGCGAGACCTTCTACGGATACGACAACGCCTGCCAGCTCATCGGGGTCATCGACCCCCTCGGCCACACGACCTACTACGCGTACGACGACGACGGCAACCGTGTGGCCGAGACCAACCCACGCGGCGACACCACCTACTACGTCTACGACCTCGCCGGCCAACTCGCCGCGAGCCAAGACGCGCAGGGCCACACCATCTCCTATGCGTATAACGACGACGGGGACCTCACCACGGTCACCGACGCCAAGGGCAACGCCGCGTCCTTCCAGTACGACGAAGCCGGCCGGCAGACCGCGGCCACCGACCCCCTCGGCAATACCGCCTACTTCGCCTACGACGTGCGCGGCAACCGCGTCGCAGCCACCAACCCGCGCGGGTACACCACCTACTACGCCTACGACGCAGCCGGCCAGCAAACCTCCGTCACCGACGCCGCTGGCAACATCGCGTACTTCCAATACAACGCGGTCGGCGCGCAGGTCACGCTCGTGGACGCCAAGGGCGGCGTTACGTACATGGACTACGATCTCCTCGACCAGGCCGTGGGCGTCACCGACCCCCTCGGCAACGCCACTGGCTACACGTACGACGACGTGGGCAACTTGACCCAGGTCACCGACGCGCGCGGGAACGACTGGCGCTTCGCGTACGACGCGCTCGGCCGCCAGACCACGGCCACTGACCCCCTTGACAGCGCATCCTCCCAGGTCTACGATGCAGTGGGCAACGCGATTCAGCACATCGACGCGCTGGGCCGCATCACCTACTTCTCATACGACGATGGTGACCGGCTCGTCGCGCTCAAAGACGCCATGGACGGGCTCACCTACTTCTCGTACGATGAGAATGGGAACGCTACGGTTGTCGAGGATCCCATGGGCAACGGAACCTACTTCCAGTTCGATGGCGACGGCCTCCGCACGGCCGTGGAAGATGCCTTGGGCAACGCCGCGTCCTTCGCGTACGACGACAATCACAACATGGCGGCCGCCACGGACGCCCGGGGCAATACCACCCACTTCGGCTACGACGACGCCAAACGGCTGGAGTCCGTGTCCGATCCATTGGGCCACTCGACTTACTTCGAATACGACGAGGCGGGCAACACGACCTCGATTGTCGACGCGCTGGGGCACGAAGCGTCATTCGAGTACGATTCCCGCGATTGGCTTGCCTGCGCGCTCGATCCGCTTGGTGCGGCCACGTACTTCGAGCACGACGAGTTCGGCAACCGTACGTGCACGCTCGACGCACGAGGGAACGCCACGTACTACCAATACGACGGCGTCTCACGGCTCACGGCCATCACCGACACGCTGGGCCAGACGGAGTACTTCGCGTACGACGAAACGGGCAACCTGGTCCGCTCCGACAGCGCGGACGGCCAGTCCACGTACCACGCGTACGACGCCGCGGGCCGGCGCACGACCGTGTCCTACCCCGACGGCGTGGAGCACACGTTCCAATACGACGATCTGTCGGACCTGACACTGGTCAGCGAGGCCCGTGGCGACACGGCCTTCACATACGACGCACTGCGCCGTCTGGCCGGCGAGAAGTTCGCAGACGCGGCCGAAAACGACGTGACGCACGCGTACGACGCCGCGAGCCGGCGCGTTCAGGTCGGGTCGCCGGCAGGCTGGCCGTACTACGTGTACGACGAGGCCAGCCGGCTCGTGCGCATCGAGAACATGGGCGGCGCGTACGGCGACAGTTCGTACGGCGTCGAGGGCGGCTTCGGCGTCACGTGCTACCAGTCCGACGCCGACGGCAACGTCGCGCTCAGAACACTCGGCAACGGATGCTACACGTACTACGCGTACGACTCGGCCAACCGCGTCGAGCAGATCCTGCACTGCCTGCCCGACGGGTCACCGCTGGCCTACTTCATCTACGACTACGACGACGCGGCTCGGATCACCTCCATCACCCGCGAAGACGGGAAGGTGGTGAGCTACAGCTACGACGATGGGGACAGGCTGACGGCCGAGGACTGGCAGGACTCGTCCGGGGGCAGCATCTACGCGTTCGAGTGGGAGTACGACGACACCGGCAACCGCACGTATCAAAAGCGGGGCGACGATGAAACCTACTACGAGTACGACGCGTCCAATCAACTGACGCAGCAGCACGAGTTGGCTGGTGACGCGTGGACGTACTTCGGGTATGATGCTCGAGGCAACTGCGCCTATGAGCAGGCACCGGACGGTGTGACATACTTCGGGTATAGCCCGACGAACCTTGTCACGTCGATCACGTACAAGGACGGCACACCGAACTACTTCTACTACGACGGCCTGCTGCGCCGGTATGCGATCGAGGACAGCAACGGCCTGTCGTATTTCACGTGGGATGGGAATGGCATGAACCTGCTCGCCGAACGCGACGCAGACGGGACAGTCACCGCGGGCTACACCCACGGCCCCGCGCCTATCGACGGCATCGGGAGTCTCGTCGCGGCGAAGAAGACATCGGGTGCGACGACGGAATACCAGTATCCCGCCATGGACCACCGCGGCACGGTCGTGCGGCTGACGGACGACTCCGGCAACGTGGCCGCGTACTACGAGTACGACGCTTGGGGCGAACCGCTGCGCGAGGACGAGACCTCCCTCGCCCTGCCCAACCGCTCCCGCTACCAGAGCAACTGGCTCGTGCTCAAGGACTCCAACGGAGAACTCTACCTCTCCCCAACCCGCGTCTACCACGCAGAGCTGGGGAGGCTCTTGTCCAGAGACCAGCTCGCACAAGATGGAGACTACCTGTACGCTGCTGCGTCTCCGCCCCAGAGCGTCGATCCAGATGGTGGTGACGAGATCACAACGCTGCGTCGGCTCCTCCAGATAGCCAAAGAGGACTTCCGACATCTCAGGGCAGATGATCGCCAGACCAGGATGGCAGCTTACCGCGAGATCGAGCGGCTTGCGTACGAACTCAGAACCGCCACGGAGACCATCAGGCGCATTGAGGCTTTCCATGACGAAAGGCTCCGGGAAGCGCTCCGACGTGGTACCGAAGAAGCCTGGGCGGAGAGGCACCACGGTACGCAGCCGAGGGCGCCAGAACTCCGGGCTGTCCCGGCCGATCGCCGATGCACTGTCTGGTGCAAGAGGCCATTCTGGGATGCCTACGGTTACGAGTCGCGCATGGACTGTGCAGAGGCACTCTCAGGTGTCGACCCCGGAAACGAGTTCCTCAAGGCACTCACCGGGCTCGGCACCGATGATCTCGACGAGATCCTGACTTCGTTCACCGTCGGGGACATGCTCACCGGGTCGAGAATGCAACGTGGGCTCGCGCAAGCAGAGAGAGGATTCCGTAAGGTGGCGTCTGGCGTGGTCTGCGGGAAAGGCGCTAGCATGTCCAAGGGGGCTATGTCCGTTGCCCTCAAACTGGGGGCCGGGGCGAGAGGGGGGCGCTTCATCCTGGGGATAGCGGGGCCGATCATCAGTATCGCTTCGCTAGCAGCCAAGATCCCAACATCATATAGGCATGGGTCGGCCTGGGCGACATGCGGACAGACGGTCTGGGTCGAGGAAGAGCATACCGGCAAGAGCGCCCTCGGATGCTGGGTGAGTCCCCCATGGGGGGCTCACATCAAGCCTCGATGGCCTCTGAAGAGGTAAGCAGTTGGGCCAAACCGGCCACTCATGGGCCTCCGGGGGGGTGGCGCAAGGATGTTGCGGCTGTGTTCCCTGCTCAGCACGAGATCGGAAGTGATTCTGATTGCTCCTTTGGGTGCTGATCCAGCGTGGCAGCTCCTGCACGACTGCAGGCCAATTGGCCCTTAGTCCTCGGTGTCCTTCAACGCTCTGAACGGCTCATCTGGGTCGAAGAGGGCTATCACCACCCGAGAGTGTGGGAACACAGTCTCCTGGAGTGCATCTCGTAGCTGGCGCATGAACTGCGGGAGGCCGGTGTCCGCCATTGCCGCCTCAGCATTCACCCACAATGTGACAATGTACTGCCTTCCCATCCAGTCCACCTGGACCACTGCATCCCGCCCCTGGAACCACCCCGCACGTTGGAGTACCTTACCGACAGAGACGGCCTGGCTGCGGCTCACTCCCCTGCCGTAGACGATCGTGTTACCGTCAACGTCGAGGCGCTCTGGTTCGTAGCATATAGCAATCGCGACGGTGGGGACAAGCACGACACATGCAAGCCCCAACAGCCCCACAGCGATTGCGGGCCAAGTTGGCGCCACCCGGCCTCCGAGCGCTCGGTGCTGTTTGATAATCGGACCCAGACAGCGTCCGCTGAGGAGCGAAACGACGCCAAGCGTGGCCACGTTGACGGCAATCCCCATTCCCCGGCCATAGAGGAATCCAGCGGTACAAAGCCCACTTGAGCCTATGAGCCCCCCGAAAGCCCACCAGAAAGCCGCTCTACGCCGGCCCAGCCGGATGAAGTTCCACGAGACAAGGGCTGTGCCTCCGATGGGTGTCCCAAGGAAGGCTGCAAGGACAACCTGCGGCACGGTGAATAATCTGACAGGCGGGGGGGCTGCCTTGGAATCGATTGGCACCATCGCTTCTCCCTATGAGCTGTGTTCCTGGTCATGTCCGCACATCTCAGAACCTCGGGATCAGTCGCCGAGCACAGCCGACTCGCGAGACTTCGGTCGGCTCAACCCGAACTCGCATCGACGAGTCCAACGTTAGCATTATGAGGCCAAGACAGCAAGTCTTCAAGTTCGCAGGCTGTGGTCGTGACGAAAGGGAGGCCATGTACTGCGGGTACGACGCCGCGGACCGGCTCACGGCCGAGACCTGGACCGCTTCGGACGAGTCTACGCTCCACGCGTTCGAGTGGGCGTACGACGACGTGGGCAACCGCAGGGCCTCGTTGCTGACGACGTCACGATGGTCTACGTGCACGTAAGGTGATGCAGACGAGCCGAAGGCCGTGGGCCAGCCGGTGAGGATGCTGTCTCATCCGCGACGCGGACGGCATCGACGGGTCATGAGTTTCGTCGTTCAGTTCCGTAGACCCAATGTAGTGTTTCAGCGCAAGTGGCACAAACGGGAAGTTAGTCAGGGATCTCCTCTGGAGGATGTTACAATGGCTCCAGAAAGGAGAAGAAGCCATGTCTCAGAAGCGACGTCGTTGGTCGGCCCAAGACAAGCTGCGCATCG
>JAJRTI010000854.1 GCA_024278415.1 Planctomycetota bacterium
ATGCGGATGCCTTCGGCCATGGTGTTGCGGATCGTGCAGGCCGCGACCGTGTTGTAGGAGCCCCCCTCGACCACCACGCCCGCGCCGCGGCTGCCCTCGATCGTGAAGCCGCGGATCGTGACGTGCGACGTCTCCTTGAGGTGCACCACTGGGTCGTGCCGCGAGAGGAACACGCGGCCCTCCGACAGGGGCGCCGGCGGCCAGAAGTAGAGCACGCCCTTGGCCCGGTCGAGGTACCACTCGCCCGGCGCGTCCAGCTCCTCGAACACGTTGCGCACGTAGAAGCGCCGGCCGGGCTGGATGGTGTAGCTCGTGGGCTGCGCGAACTGCACGATCTTCTTCGCGGCGTCCACGGACTTCACGCCCACGTAGCAGTCCATGTAGTTGTACCAGGGGAAGATGTGGACCTGCGCCTCTTCGGGCCGCGACCAGTTCTTGATGCGGCCGTTAGGGAAGTGCATCCACGTCCGCGTGCGTTCGGTCACTTTGGGCACGTACGCCCATTCGCCCATACGCTTGTCGTTCGGTATCTCGTTGGGCCACCGCGCGAGCGGCATGCGCCGGCCTTGGAAGAACAGCTCCGTGCGCGGCACATTGCCGCGGAAGCGGTTGCCGAGTTTCGCCGCGGCGTGGTTGCCCTTCCCCTCCGCTCCCACTCCAGGCAGGTGGAGCCCGCGCACGTCGGCCTTGAGGATTTTTCCGCGGAACGGCTTGAAGCCAGTGGCCTCGACCCCGCCCACGAGCCGCACCTCTCCATCGCCGTGGCTGCGGTACACGATGGGCGCGGCCGCGGCGCCGCCGTCCTGTGCCTCGAACACGAGGGGCGCGTCGAGGCAGTATGCCCCCTTGTGCACGCGCACGACCGCGCCTTCCGGCAGCTTGCCGATCTGCTTCAGCTTTCGGATTTCGTTCTGCGCGCGCCAGACCGATGCGAACGGCGCGTCCGCCGTGCCCGGGTTGGCGTTGTTGCCGCTCAGGGCCACGTGAAGCTCCACCGGCGCGGCGAGTAGCGCCGACGCGGTGGCCAGGAGAGGGGCGAGGAATCTCGTTGACATGGCTGTCCTTTCGGTGCGGGAGCCTAACTCGGCCGTTGGCCGCAACCCAGTTCTGGTGCAATCCTATCTTCGGCCCGTCGGCGGCAGGCCAGGGGCCAGGAACAGGCTTGTGCCTGGCCTCGTCTTTGAGGCGCCAGGAACTCGCCGCTCTTCACGCCGTGCTCCACAGCATCTTAGCTGATTGCGCCAGGGGGAGCATAGATGTTTCACGTTAGTGTGGCCCCGCCATTCTTCCAGTCTTGCCCCGTCCGGCCAGAGACGCTCTGGCGAGCGTGCTAGGAACGCGCACGCTGCCCCACCACGCGGTGGCGTCACCGATTGTCCGCGTCGCCCCAGGCGATGGTCCACACCCAGTCGTCCTTGGGGAGCTGGGCGACCGTCCGCTTCTGCCAGCCTTTGGCGGTCCGCTTGTAGAGGTCGAGCGAGTCGGTGTCGTCGGACGCGGAAAGGATCTCGTTGCGGCCGTCGCCGTCCACGTCGGCCACACACACCGCGTGCACCGCCGCGGTCGACTTGGGGTCGATGCACACCCGGCGCCAGCGCGTGGGGCTCACTCGGTCGAAGAGGAACAGCCCTGCGGACTTGCACCCGGCCACGATCTCGCCCTGGCCGTCGTTGTCCACGTCGCCAAACGCGAGGCTGCGGCACTGCACGTCGTCGATCGTGCCGATGATGCGCACGGTGTGCCGGCCATTGCGCCACGTGTGCTCGCGCAGCTCCGTGGGCCGCAGCAGCTCGACCATGCCCTTGCCGCGCTTGCGCGCAATGCCCTCGGCCGCCACGACCAGCCGCGGCCGGCCATCGTGATACAGATCGGCCACGAGCAGCTCCTTCGCGTGCGTATCGTGGAAATCCTCCACCACCGTCTTCACGTACTGCTTCCCATTCCACTTGAACATGAGCACCTTGCCCGGCTGCCGAAGGCCGACCGCGACGTTGGGCATCGAGGGGTTGGCGAAGAACTCCGGCACGCCATCGCCGTCCACGTCGCCGATTTCGATCTCGTGCACGTAGCGCACGTCGGCGGTGCGATAGACCTCCTGTCCGCGCCACTGGCCATCGACGTAGTCGAACACCGCGATGACGCCGCGGTCGTGCGTGGCCACCACGAACTCGACCTGGCCGTCGCCGTCCACGTCGCCGAACTCGATGTCGCGCACGCGCAGGAGGTCCGGCTTCCAGATCACGCGCTCGCGCCACTGGCCGGCGTCGAACTTGTAGGCGAGGATGGTCGCCGCGGTGCCGCCCACGACGACCAGTTCGTTGCGGCCGTCGAAGTCGATGTCGAACGGCTTGGCGTTGTGCACGGCCTTCGAGTATCGGTTGGGGATCACGTCCTTGCGCCAGCCCTCGTCGGGGTGCAGCACCCACACCTTGCCGTGGCCGGGCGTGTAGATCTTCTTGCCCTCCTTGGAGAAGGAGATCTTGAACTGGCTCATGGCCAGGATGACTTCGTTGCGCTGGCTGGCTGCGAACACAGCGCTCGCGGCCCAGAGGCAGATCAGGAGGAGTGGTGCTGTCGTCCGGTAACGCATTGGTATTCTCCGTCTCTCTCCAGACTACCCGCTACCGAGCGCTGCGACAACCGGCCGCTGCTCCCTACTTCACATCTCCCAGCGCCTTGAGCTGCCTGTCCCTTGGCTCGTCCTTGCCTTGACACGTCCCGCCTCCGCGGCTGATAATGCCAGATACGCATAGATGCAGCGCTCGTGCCCTTTCTGGGAGGTGTCTCCACTCGCCGACGCACGCAGAAGGAAATAGTGGAATAATGGAAGACTGGAAGACTGGAATGGGAGAGCGCATGGCGCGTCATTCCACCATTCCACCATTCCATCATTCCATTGTTCCACTCCTCCATTCATCCACACGAAGTAACGGAGAACCCCATGAAACACACGATACTGGCCGCCCTGCTCGCGCTCGCCGCCACTTGCTTTGCGGCCGAGTCGGAGAATGTCATCACCAACCCCGGCTTCGAGCAGGCCGCGGCGCGCATGGTCAATGGCTGGCGCATCGGCGACAAGATCTCGTCAGTCGCTATCGACCAAGCCCATACCGGCAAGCGCGCGCTCAAGATCGTGGACCCGGACAAGAAGACCGGCTCGAGCGTGCACTCCAACACCGTTATCGTCGAGCCGGGCAAGCAGTATGCCGTCTGGCTCTGGCTGTATCTGGAAGATGGCGACGCCCGCGGGCTCGGTGTGTACATCGATTGGCTCGACAAGAGCAACAAGCGCCTGCGCGGCGAGTCGGAGCGCACCTGCCAGCGCCCGGCCATGAAGCCGGGCGAGTGGACGCGCGTCCGCTTCGTTTTCACCCCGCCCGAGGGAGCCAAGTCGGTCCGGATCTGGCTGCACACGTTCTCGACCGCGGTCGTCACGTGCTACGTGGACGACGTGGTCATGAAGGCCATCGAGCCCGGCTACTTCGGCCCGGCCCAGAAGTGGGCCGGCGGCGCGCTCGACGAGGAGCACCACAAGGACTGGCCCTACGGCCTGCGCTGGGAGCACGGCAAGGCCGCCGGCATCACCCAAGCCTTCGCAGAGCCGCAGGACTGGAGTAAGTTCAACGCGGTCCGGTTCAACATGTTCCTGGAGAAGCCGACCGAGTCCACGTGCATGCTCATCATCCCGTCGGAGAACGATAAGAGCGAGGGCATGGACTACTACGCGTTCAAGGTGCGCCTCGACTGGCAGGGTTGGAAGACGTTCACTCTGCCCTTCAACGAACTGGGCGCGTCGCGCAAGCCCATCGGCTGGCAGAAGATCGACCGCGTGAACTTCACCGCGACCGGCTGGGGCCAGACGCTGAAGCCGGACACGGTCGTGGTGCTCGACGGCTTCCAGCCGGTCACCGCGAAGCAGACCGGCCAGCGCATGAGCGACGAGGATCTGTTCGATGCGCTCAACTTGGACCTGCCCGCGCTCAAGGCCGTGAAGGCCGCGGTCGCCGCGGGCGACATGGCCGCGGCCAAGCACGCGCTCGCGGAGCACATCCGCAACCGCAAGGAGCCCAAGTGGTCCATCGACTGGCGGGACCGGCCGTCGGCTAAGACGAAAGTCCCAACCCCCGACATGGACAAGGCGCCGAACCAATGGGACTACTACTCGACCTTCATCAAGCTCGACTGGCAGGGCTGGAAGCACTTTGCGTTCAAGAAGAGCGACTTCAAGGGCCCCGCGTTTGTCGAGGGCAAGGGCTGGGTTGGCAAGCAGCCCATCGGTTGGAATTGGATTCAGTACATCATGTTCAGCGCCCGCGGCTGGGGGCTCACCCCGGACCCGCAGGTGGTGCTGCACTTCGACGACGTGAAGCTCGTGGGCAAGGACAAGACGGTCGTGCTGTCGGACTTCGAGTCCGGCGAGTCCAACGTCGCGGGGCTGGAACTCTCGGCCAGCCGCGTCAAGACCGGCGCGGCGGCTGGCAAGTGGTTCGACCTGCCCAGCAACACCAACATCAAGTGGAAAGACATTCCCCACGACTGGACCGACTTCGACACGTTCGAGTTCTGGGTTTACAACGAAAAGCCGAGCCCAGCGCGCATCGTCATGGTGCTGGACTCGGACGTGCCCCGCGGCCTGGCCGCCGCGGAGCGCGCGCTACGCCGGGAGTGGAGCTATTCCAAAGGCCCGGGCGAGCGCGGCACGATCCGGTTCGGCAAGAAGATCGACTGGGCCGCCAACCCCACCTCGGGCGAGGCGCGCACGCACCTGTGGAACGAGGCGCTCAACCGCCACTTCCACTTCCGCACGCTCGCCCGCGCGTACTGGGACACCGGGCAGGACAAGTACGCCAAAGAGATTGCCGACCAGATCATGGATTGGGTCGCGTCCAACCCGCGGCCGCTGCTCTCGTCTACCAATGGCCGGCCGAATACCGCGTGGCAGACGCTCACGACCGGCATCCGCCTCCAAGACGTGTGGCCGGAGGCGCTGTTCCGCTGCATGGGCTCGCCCGCGTTCACCGACGAGGTGCTGTGCACGATCCTCAAGTCCGTGCACCAACAAGCCGAGCACCTCGTGCGCTGGCCCAGCAGCGGCAACTGGCTCACCGCGGAGTCCCTGGGCGTATACACCGCGGGCATGCTCTTCCCGGAGTTCAAGCGCGCCAAGGATTGGCGCGCGACCGCGGTGGCGCGCATGTACAAGCAACTCGACTACGAGGTCTACCCGGACGGCATGGAGTATGAACTTGCGACTGGGTACAACAACTGGGTCGTGCGCGAGTTCACGCATCTGCTCGAGTTGGCCGACATGAGCGGACGCCGCGACGAGTTGCCAGCCGACTACCAGTCCAAGATCGAGAAGTGCTACAACTACCAACTCTATGCGTCCATGCCCAACGGCGCCATGCCGGGCTTCAACGACTCCGGGCCGTCGTCGGTCCGCAAGAGCCTCCGGCAAGGACACGAATTGTTCCCGAACCGGGAGGACTTCCTCTACGTCGCCACCAGCGGCACGCAGGGCAAGGAGCCGGCGCGCAAGTCCTACGCGTTCCCCTGGAGCGGCCACTACGTCATGCGCTCGGGGTGGGAGCCGGACGCGACGTTCCTCATGTTCGACGCCGGGCCGTTCGGGTATGGCCATCAGCACGAGGACAAGCTCCACTTCGTGCTCTTCGCGTACGGCCGGTCGCTCATCCTCGACCCCGGCAACTACTCCTACGACCGCTCGCGCTGGCGCCGCTACGTGCTGTCGTCGGCCGGGCACAACACCGTGCTCGTGGACGGCCAGGGCCAGGCCCGCCGCGGCCTGCGGTCGACCTACTTCTGGCCCCGGCCCTGGGAAGGCGACAAGCCGAAGGGCTACGACGCGAAGTGGGCCTCCACGCCGGAGTATGACTACGCGGAGGGCGTATACACCGACGGATACGGCCGTGGCCGGAAGCTCAAAGTCGAGCACCGGCGGCGCATCCTCTGGGTCAAGCCGAGCTATTTCTTCGTCGTGGACACGCTCACGCCCGCGGACGACGCGGAGCACACGTACGAGGCGCTGTTCCACCTTGACACCAAGGACGCGGCCGCCAACGGCCTGAAGGTGGAGTCGAAGAACGACGGACAGGCGAACGTCGCGGTCATCGCCGCGGCCGACTCAGGCATGTCACTGTCGATCGTGAAAGGCAAGAAGGACGAGCCGGTCCAGGGCTGGTCGAACAACCCCTGGCGAGAGATCCCGTGCGCGATCTACAAGAAGACCGGCAAGGGCGTGGTGACCCTGGCGTTCGTCGTCGCGCCCTGGCCCGCGGGACAGGAGTGCCCCGTGGCCGCGCTGGAGTCGATCGAGCAGCGTGGCTCAGGGTTCGCGGCTGTGGTAAGATTGCGCGGAAGAAGCCAGACGGTCTGCTGGCCGTGGCGGCGGCCGGACGAATAACACAGATGACCACAGATCTCCACAGATAACGCAGATCGGAGGTGACCGTCTCTGGTTTCATCTGTGCGATTTGTGGGCATCTGCGGACATCTGTGATTCGCCCCTGCACAGCACTGGCGCGGACGCCGCGATTAGTTGTGATTTGCGTCTGTGGTAAGATTACAACGCTTCAAGATAAATGGAATGACGCTTGAGCGTGGCCAAGAACCTCCACGCACTGGCGAACGATCTTTGCACGAGGAGGAGCCGAGACATGAGTCGCATACGCAATTGGATGATGGCCGTGTCGATGTTGGCGCTGTGCACGAGAGCGACATCTGCGGGCCCGGCGGAAGACTTCGTCGCGGCCGGGCTGGAAGCACGTGCAAAGACGAAGGCTATCCAGGCCGAAATGAGGACAGCGGGCGGAGACAGCACGAACCGCGCCCATATGCTCCAAATGCAGGCGCGTGCACTCGCCAAGCCTGCGCCGAAGCCGAGGGAGATCGCCAACATGGCGCGGCAGCTCGCCATGTACAGGCGCAGGGTCGAGGACATGAAACGCCGAATAAGGGATATGGAACAGGCGATCGAACTGGCCAAATTCGCCGATCCGAAAGCACGCGCGGCCAAGGCGAAGGAGCTTCAGGCCGAAGCGAAGAAGCTGACGTTGGCAAGTGGCCAGGCCATGCGGCCCTACTTCGACAGGATGCGCCAGGTCAAAAAGGAGCTGGCCGAGAGCACCGGGTACCGTGCGGATGCGCTCAAGCCGTACTTCCTCAATCCGACACAGAAACATCCCAAGATCGCCACCATGAAGATTCGCGCGTCCACCACTAGCGGCGCAGTTTCGTGCTGCTGGCGCGCGGCCAACAACGCGATCATCGCGGAGGCCACCCTGGAAGTCGTTCCCATGTCCAAGTTCAAGTCCAGAAAGCTGCTCGCCAACACCTATCCCTTGGGATATGTAAACGACCAGTACCTCGTCGTCACGGCCGGCTACTTTAGGGTCCGGCTCAGCGGCAGCGACAAGAAGTTACAGGGCAAAGACAACATCCAACAGGCGGTCCAGGACTTTGTTGATCTCAAGGGGTTGGCTGCAATCAAGCCGACGGCCGCGGCCAAGTGACATAGATTGCCGCAGATGTCCAGAGATCACGTAGATCGGAGGCAGAGCGCTTGGGTCATCTGTCGTTGCCGCCCCATCGCCAAGTGGTATACTGGCCGCAACCGCATTGCCCTGGAGACCCGACTAACAGCAGACGGAGCTTGCGACCTTGACCTGTCCACATGCAGCAGGCCTGACCGGCCAGGAGAACGCCGCGCTCGGCGTGCTGGCCCATCGTCTGCGCTCAACTCTGGGGCCGGTCGTGCAGGAGATCGCTCTGTTTGGGTCCAAGTCCCGCGGCGATGCTGGGCCGGAGTCCGACATCGATGTGCTCGTGCTCCTCGACAGCACGGATTGGCGGCTCAAGCGCCGGGTCTGCGAGGTCGCCGTGGCCGTGGGACTTGAGACGGACGTATTCTTCGCCGTCCTGCCCATGCTCGCCAATGACTTCGAGCGGTCGCGGGCTGCCCGTGCTTCGTTCGCACTGAACGTGGAGGAGGAGGGGGTGCCGGTATGATTGCGGAGACCATCAAGCGCTCCATGCAGAAGGCGGCGACGACGCTGGAAGAGGCGCGCGTCCTCCTCGGCCAAGGCTACCTGGATGGTGCAGTCTCCCGCGCCTACTACGCGGTAGTGAACGCCACCAACGCCGCGCTGGAAGCATGTGACGTCAGGGTGAGATCACACCGCGCGCTCATGGGCCTGTTCGGCTTGCATCTCATTAAGACCGGCAAGCTTCCGTCTGGAATGGGCGCAATCCTGGCGGGGCTGCAATCGGCTCGCGACGAAGGGGACTACAACCCGTACAGCAGTTTCTCGGCTGATGAAGCGGCCGACGCCATCCAGCGCGCCGAAACTTTCCTGGAAGCCATTGATAACCTCCTCGCACGGGAAGGCGAACAGCCGCGAGCAGACAGGGGGTAGGCTGCCGGAGCGCCTCTGCCCGGGAACTTCCCTGTGACTCGCACGAGTAACACAGATTGCCGCAGATATCCGCAGAGCACGCAGATCGGAGGCAGAGAGCGGATGGATGCTATCTCGCCTTCTGATCTGTGTAATTTGCGTAATCTGTGGATATCTGCCTTCCCATCCCCCAAAAGAGAATCCGTGAGATGACACGCCACAAGATGCTCTGCTGCGCCTTCGCCGTTCTGGCCCTCACTACGCTTGGAGTCTGCGCACGTGCAGATGAGTCGCTCGACTGGCGCGCGCTGCCGCCATTGCCGGAACCCCTCGGCCTCGGAGGCCCGTTCGCCGGCGTGAGCAACGATGCGCTCATCGTTGCCGGCGGCGCACACTTCCCGGTGTCGCTCTTCAAGGGCGGCACGAAGATGTGGCGGGACTATGTCTTCGTGCTTGAGAAGGGCAAGGACAAGTGGCGCCGGGCCGACCCGCTCCCGCGGCCGCTCGCGTACGGAGCGTCCATATCGGCCCTGGGCGGCCTCATCTGCATCGGGGGCGGCGACGCGGAGCAACATTACGCGGACGTGTTCCTGCTCAAGTGGAGCAATGGCAAGCTCGATCGCACGCGGCTGCCGAGCCTGCCCAAGCCCTGCGCGTTCACCTGCGCCGCGCTCGTGGGAGAGACGATCTACGTCGCGGGCGGCACGGACAAGCCGTCGGCCGCGACGACCTTGAAGAACTTCTGGGCGCTCGATCTGTCCGCAAAGCCCATGAAGTGGCAGACGCTCGAGCCGTGGCCGGGCCCAAGCCGCATGCTCTCCGCAGCCGGTTCGGCCGGCGGAGCGTTCTATCTCTTCGCTGGTTGCGAGCTGTACCCCAATGCGCAAGGCAAGGGCACGCGGCGCTACCTCACCGACGCATATCGCTACCGGCCCGGCCAGGGCTGGCGCCGCATCGCCGACCTCCCGCGGCCCGCGGTGGCCGCGCCATCGCCGGCGCTTTCGCCTGATGGCCGGCGCCTGCTCCTGCTCGGCGGCGACGACGGCGCGAACGCGGGCCGCGTCTTCGAGCTGAAGGACAAGCACCCCGGCTTCCGCCGCGACGTGCTCGCGTACGACACGGAGAACAACACCTGGGCCAAGGCCGGCGACATGCCCGCAGGCCAGGTGACCACCTCGGCTGTGCTGTGGCGCGGCGCCATCGTCATCCCCAGCGGCGAGGTGCGGCCCGGCGTGCGCTCGCCGAAGGTGTGGGCCGTGCGGCTCGGCTCGACTGACTGACATGCCGCATCCGCTAGGCCCCGAAGAGGCGGAGGCCACCAACACACGAAGGCGCCAAGTCGCACGAAGAAAGGACGCGGGTCTCCACGTACGTGACCAACCGGACGTTCATTCCAGTGGCGCGCCGGCGCAAAGCGCAGATTGCGCTGAAGGCGCATTACATCATAGCCCAGTGCAAGCTCGTTCGGCCGCGTCCGCGGGCGAACGAGCGCCGCGCTGGGAAGGATGCCGAAAACAAGCCGCCAACGCTGAAAGCGTTGGACAAACGCAACCCGCCGGCCTTGTGGAACGCTTTCAGCGTTCCTTGGCCCGACGCCGACGCGGACCCAGCGCGGCGCCGCGCGGGGCGCGGCTTACACTGGGCTATGTTGTGGCAGCCCTTCGGGCTGCGGCCCGCGAGGAGTTGCGCGCAGGCGACAAGTCGGACATGCGCTGTAAACTTGCCCGAGTCAACTTCGAAACTCCAGAATGCTACGCGTTGGGATACCGTACATTCGGGCCTGCACCTCTAAGAAAGAGAGCCCCCCTTCATCTTTGTGTCCCTTTGTGCCTTCGTGGCCTCCGAGGCGAGTTCGCCCTCCCTGAAAAGGCAAGCAACCCAAACATGACAGACCCTTTCGCACCGCTCGCCATCGGCCTGCTGTTCGTATGCACCGCGGCCGCGCTGCCGGCCGCGCGTCTGCCCCGCACGGTGTTCGTCGACAAGGGCGCGCCTGTGCTCGTGCGCATCAAAGGCCAGCCGTGGAAGCGAGGCGATGGCTATCTGGAAGGCGCGGGCTATCACAACTACCTGCTCGCCGACCGCATTCTGGAGTCCGGCGACTTCCGCGTCACGGCCAAGCTCGCGCTCATGAAGACCGGCCACACCGCGGCGACGTTCGACATGAACGACGGCCGCGACCGGTTTGGATTGGACGGGAGCAGGCGCCAAATGTTCGTGCAGGGGCCGCGGATATCGAGGAAGACGAGTTACCTCCCGCACACCGAAGGTTGGATCGAGGACGGCAAGCCCTTCACCTTCGAGGCGATCCGCACGGGCTCGACCCTCCGCTTCCTCATCGACGGCAAAGAGGCTTATAGGGTCGAGGTCACGACCGGCGACTTCGGCATGTTCGGCTTCCGCCCCTGGCGCAGCACCATGCGCATCTATCACTTTTCCGTGGAGGGTCACGTGGCAGAGATTCCCCCCGCCCGAACGCAGCCCACCGAGTACACCATCCCCACGCTCGACCTGTCCCGAGAGACATGGCGCCAGGTCGTGGTCGCGCGCGGCACGGCCGAGGTCTACCAAGGCCACCCTACGACCGTGCTCATGGCCGACGGCAAGACCCTGTTCGCAGTCTGGACGTACGACCACGGCGGCCGCTGCGGCCCCATGAAGAAGAGCCTCGACGGAGGGCTCACCTGGGGCGACCTTATCCCGGTGCCCGACAACTGGAGCCAGGTGCGCAACTGCCCCACGATCCATCGCCTCACCGACCCCCAGGGCGTCGAGCGCCTGTTCGTGTTCGCCGGCAACGGCGACATGTATCAGAGCGTGTCCGAAGACGGCGGCGCGACGTGGTCGCCGATGAAGAAGAACGGCCTCCATACCATCGTCGCGCCCATCACGATCGTGCCCATCGCCGGCAACCGCCTGCTCGCGCACTTCCAGCGCGGGCCCAACGACCAAGACCGCTCGCCGCTGTGCATCTGGCAGAGCATCTCCAGCGACGGCGGGCTCACGTGGGGCCCGGAGCGCAAGGTCGGAGAGTTCTATGGCGCAGACCCCTGCGAGCCGGCCCTCATCCGCTCCCCGGACGGCAAGCAGTTGGCCTCGATCTGCCGCGAGAATCGCCGGCGCTACAACTCGCTCGTCATGTTCAGCAACGACGAAGGCGAGACGTGGACGCCGATGCGCGAGGTCGCGGCCGCGCTCACCGGCGACCGGCACATGCCGCGCTACGCGCCCGATGGCCGGCTCGTTATGTGCTTCCGCGACACCTGCGAGGGCAGCCCGACCAAGGGCGACTTCGTCGCGTGGGTCGGCACGTACGACGACCTGGCCGAAGGCCGCGAAGGGCAGTACCGCGTGCGCCTCCTCGACAGCCCCAAGAAGAACGACCTCGGATACCCCGGCCTGGAGGTGTTGCCGGACGGCACCTTCGTCGCCACCACGTACGCGGTGCTCAAGGAAGGCGAGAAGAACTCGGTCGTGAGCGTGCGATTCAGGTTGGAGGACCTGGACCGCAAGGCGAAGCTGCATCCGAAGCAGACCCCGTTGTTCGTGGCTGGCGAGGACGGCTGCCACACGTATCGCATCCCCGCGCTCGTGCGCACGAACAAGGGTACGCTGCTCGCCATCTGCGAGGGCCGGCGCAAGAGCGCCGCGGACCACGGCAACATCGACCTCGTGATGAAGCGCAGCTTCGACAACGGCGAAACCTGGGAGCGCATGCAGGTGATCTACGACGATGGCGACCACACCATCGGCAACCCCTGCCCGGTCGTGGACCGCGACACCGGCACGATCTGGCTGCCCTTCTGCCGCGACAACGACCGCGTGTTCGTGACCCGGAGCGACGACGACGGCGCGACCTGGAGCGAGCCGCGGGAGATCACGAAGGACGTGAAGAAGCCCACGTGGAAGTGGTACGCGACCGGCCCCGGCCACGGCATCCAACTCGGCAGCGGCCGGCTGCTGATTCCGTGTGACCACCGCGACCCCAGTGCGCCGGGCAACCCCCTGCGTTCGCACGTGATCTACAGCGACGACCACGGCGCCACGTGGAAGCTCGGCGGAGTCCTCGACGACGAGACGAACGAGTGCGAGGCGGTCGAGACCGAGGATGGATCGGTATACCTGAACATGCGAAGCTACGCAGGCAAACACCGCCGAGCGGTCGCGTGGAGCAAGGATGGCGGTGACACATGGTCAAGCACGACGCTCGACGACACGCTCATCGAGCCCGTGTGCCAGGCCGGGTTGGCGCGGGTGACCACGTCGACGCAGCAAGACCGGAACCGCGTGGTCTTCAGCAACCCAGCCAACAAGGAGCGCAAGAACATGGTGGTGCGCGTCAGCCACGACGAATGCCGCACCTGGTCGAACGGCCAAGTCCTCTGGCCCGGCCCTGCGGGGTACTCCGACCTCTGCACGACCGCGGACGGCCAAATCTGCTGCCTCTACGAACGGGGCAAGAACAACACGTGTGAGACGATTACGTTCGCGCGGTTCGGGG
>JAJRTI010000855.1 GCA_024278415.1 Planctomycetota bacterium
AAGCTGTGCGCCTCAGAACCCAGGGTTGCGAGCTTCGCTCGCGAACCCTGGGCTGATATCCGGAATCCCGTTGGGATTCAGATACCCCAACACGCGGCGTTGCACGGAAGCTTTGACAGTATTCCGGTACCTGGCTGTTGTCCTTGGCTGAAGTGTTACACAGCGAGGAACCCCGCATTTCTCGCCAGCCTGGGATAGAACTGCCGGAAAAGTCGCCGTCTGAAAACCTTCCGCCCCACGTGGGCGCGTGGGTTGAGCAACAACCTGCACGCGTCGAGTCGGAGGGGCTGGCCCTTCGGGCGAGCCCAGTCGGGCGCCGCTGCTGCGTTGCCGAGCACACCTTCGCGACAGTGCGCCTTGCAGCGGCACCCGCCTGGACTCGTGAGGAATGCGGGTTTGCGGTTCGCGGCACACGTCACTTGGCGGCGGGCGCCTCTTGCCCCGGGACGCAGGCCGCGTGCTCGCCAGTTGCAGTTGAGCCGGTATTGGGCACAGTCCTATGAGCACCACACCACGAGCCAAGCACGCTTCGCTGCACTTGCTGATGCCGCCCCTTGTGTTGGCGCTGGCAGTGGTGGTGGGGGGGCTGGCCTTTGCCCTGAAGGATCCGAGAATCCCCATCGCGGCCATCGGCGGAGTGGTGGTGCTGACGATCTGTATCGTCTCGCCCAAGATGGCCCTTCACGTGATGGTCATGGCATTCCTGCTCTCGCCCGAGATCCCCGTGGGCCACGGCGGCGGAACCACGCTCGAAACGAGCCGGCCCATCACCATCCGCGCCGAGGACATCATCCTCTCTGTACTGCTGCTGACCTGGGGCATGCGCATGGCCCTCAACCCGGAAGTCGGCCTGGCGGTCAAGACGCCCATCAATTTCCCGCTGTTCGTGTTCATCGGCATCAACGTGGTGGCCACGTTCATCGGCATCGCCGCCCAGACGGTCAATGCGCTCTCGGCTTTCTTCTACGTGGTCAAGTACATTGAGTATTACATGTTTTTCTTCATTACGTGCAACCTCGTGGACAGCCGGGAGCAGATACGCAACCTGTTCATCACGGCCGTGGTGACGTGCCTGGCCGTTTGCGTGTACGCGCTGTACCAACACTACGTGGTGCACGTGGAGCGCGTGAGCGCGCCCTTTGAGGGGCCTGTCGGCGAGCCCAACACCCTCGGCGGCTACCTCGTGTTCATGATGGCGTTCCTCGTGGCCTTGTTCCTCGAAACCCGACGCGATGTCATCCGATGGACATGCGCCGGCCTGGCCGCATTCGTGGGCTGGGCTTTCCTGCTCACCCTCTCGCGCGGTTCCTATCTGGCGGCCTTGCCGATGGTCGCCGTCATCTTCTATGGTACCCGGCGCAAGAATCTTCTGCTTGCCCTGGTGCTCATCGGCATTCTCGTGCTTCTCATCTGGCAACCCGAGGCCGTCAAAGAGCGCATCACCTATACCGTCAACCAGCCCAAGTACAAAGACGGCAACCTGGTCATCACGGAGTCCATCCACCTGGACACCTCCACTACCGAGCGCGTTCGCAGTTGGCGCACGACCATGAAACGGTGGCTGAAGACCCCCATGATGGTGTTCCTCGGCGCGGGGGCCACGGGCGTGGGCTTTATCGATGCGCAGTATATCCGTGTCCTGTGCGAGAATGGAGCCATCGGGCTGGTCGTGTTCCTCTGGCTGATGTGGGTGCTCTACTCCGAGGCGCGGCGTACGTACTCCATGGCCGTATCCGACTTCGAGCGGGGCCTCGCGTTGGGCTACATGGGCGGCCTTGCCGCGCTCTGTGTCCACGGCGTCTCCGCCAACACTTTTGTCGTCGTCCGTATCATGGAGCCATTCTGGTTCATGACAGCCCTGCTCCTGACCGTGCGCCGCCTCCATCTGGAGGACGAAGAGGCCGTGGAGCGGAGCTTGAGGGGCGATGCCGATGGCCTCCAATTGCAGCCCGCCACGGGGGGCTGAGCCCCGATGCACTACTAGGCTTTCTCTTATGTCTGAACACCACAAAATCGTCGTCATACCCACGTATAACGAAAAGGACAACCTGGCGCCATTGACGGAGGCCATCATGGGGCTCTCCGGGGACTTCCACATGCTGGTGGTTGATGACGACTCGCCCGATGGCACGGGTGATCTCGCGGAGGAACTCGGCAAGACCTATCCCCGCCTTAGCGTGATGCACCGAACCATGGACCGCGGGCTGGGCCGGTCCTACGTGGACGGCATGAAGGAGGCCCTGGCCCGCGGGGCTGGCCTCGTGTTTGGAATGGACGCCGACTTCTCACATCCGCCGGAAGCCCTGCCCGCGTTGGCCCAGGCGGCCTCGGACTATGACCTTGTCATCGGGTCGCGGTACTGTCCCGGCGGCCACATCGAGGGATGGGCCGCGCACAGGCGCGTGTTGAGCCGCGGGGCCAACTTCTACGTGCGCACCATCCTCGGCTTGCCTGCCAGCGACAACACGGGCGCATTCCGCTGTTGGCGCGCAGACGCCCTCACCCGCATCGATCTGGACACGATCATCTCCGATGGCTATTCCTTCATTGTTGAGATGGCTTATCGTGCAACCCGGCTTGGTTTCCGCATTGGCGAAGTGCCCATCACCTTCGTCGAGCGCCGGGAGGGGCAGTCCAAGCTCTCGAAGCGGGTCATCCTCGAGTCCCTCGTTATGCCCTGGCGGTTGCGATTCAGTGGCCCCAGTCCCAACGCTTCGACGGGGCAGGATGCGCCTTGAGTCTTCTCCATGCCAGGGCTTGGCACGAGTGGCGGCAGAGGGGGCCTAACGCCCGACGCGCAGCATGAATACCGCCCCCCCCAATTGCATACGCGTGGTCCATTTCATTGAGCGCATGGCTGTCGGTGGAATGGAGAAGCACATCGAGCACCTGCTTGGGAAACTTCCGGCGGGCCGCTTCGAACAGTGGCTGTGCTGCCTCAACGATGCCGGGCCTCGGGGCGAGCAAATGCGCCGCGAGGGATTTCGCATTGTCGCACTCGGTGCTAAGTATTACTATGTGCCGTGGCAGTTCTGGCGCGTGTTCCGTTACCTGCGCCAACGACGGCCACACGTCGTGCACGCGCACGGCGAGTTCGCCGCGATCTTTGGCAGGCTCGCTGCAATCGTGGCCCGAGTGCCCGTGGTGGTGTTCCAAGCGCAGAACGTGCCGGCATACGTGCAAGCGCGCCGGCATGTGATCCAGAACCGGCTGCTCACCCACTGGTCAGCCGGCATCATGGCTTGCTCGGCCGACACCAAGCGCTACCTGGTTGACGTGGAGCGCATCCCGGCCGACAAGGTCGAGGTCGTCCACAACTGCGTCGATATCGACGCGATCGACACCGGCCAACCCCAACGCAAAGCCGTGCGCGCGGAGTTTGGCTTCACGCCGGATCACGTCGTGATCGGCACGGTCTCTCGGCTCGCGCCAGTGAAAGGGCACAGGTTCCTGATCGATGCAATGGCCTCAGTGGCGTCCGTGCAGCCACAGGCTCGTTTGCTCATTGTCGGCGATGGCTCCGAGCGCGAGAGGCTGCAAATGCAGGCCAAGGACTTGGGCCTCAACGACGCCGTCACATTTGCCGGGGAGCGCCGCGACGTGCCGAGGATCCTTGCGGGCCTCGATGTGTTTGCGCAGCCCACGGCCGATGTCGAAGGCCTCCCGCTTTCCATCGCTGAGGCCATGGCCGCCAGGCTGCCCGTTGTCGCCACCGACGTCGGCGGCGTGCGCGAAGCCCTTTACGACCAAGACAACGGCTTCCTGTTGCCGCCGAAAAACTCCCATGCGCTTGCAGATGCCTTGGGGAAACTCATTGCCGGCCCCCAACTGCGCCTGCGCATGGGCGCGCGCGCTCGCGAGGTTTGCATGGCGGAGTTTTCCGCAGACCTCATGGCTCAACGCACCGCGGCGCTTTACACGAAATGGCTGTGCAGGCACCATTCACCATGACGAACCGACCACTTGAAAAGACTTCTGCTCCCCACCCCGCCCTCGACACCAGGCCAAGCCTAATCTCGGTCGTCATCATCACGCGCAACGAAGAGGCCTGTATCCGCCGCTGCCTCGAAAGCGTCGCGTGGGCCGACGAGATTGTTGTCGTGGACCAGTTCAGCACCGACGCGACCGTCGATATTTGCCGCGAATACACCGATCGCATTTTCGAGCGCGACATGGTGGACGGTTTCGGGAGGCAGAAGCAGTTCGGCGTCGACCACGCAACCCACGACTGGGTCTTCAACATCGACGCTGACGAATGGCTCAGCGACGAACTGACCGCGTCCATGCAGGCGCTGTTGGCGGGAGGACCCCACGACGCGGCGTACGAGGTCATGCGCCGCACGCAATACCTGGGCAAGTCGATCATGCATTGCGGGTGGTACGTGCCGATCCTGCGCCTCTTCGATCGGCGCCGCGGCGGATACAACCAGCGCCGCATCCACGAAGAGATTGTTGTCGATGGCCCTGTCGGCCTACTCGACGGCGACTTGCTCCACGAGTCCTACCACAGCATCCGCCATCACGTGGAGAAGCTTAACCTATTCACCGACTATGACGCGCAGGTCATGGACGAGCGGGGCATTGTCCTGCGGCCGTTGAATATTTGGTACTACTTCGGCGTTAAGCCGCTTGTGATGTTTCTGCGCAAGTTTATCCTCATGGCCGGGTTTCTCGACGGCGTGCGGGGCTTCATCATCAGTATGTTCACTGGCGTTGCGACGATGATCATCTACATGAAGGCGTGGCACCTTCAGCAAGAGCGCCAACAGAGCCCGTCAGACACGGAACCCCCTCCCGAGGCCTGATCCGAGCGAGGAGCGCATGGCCGACGCCAACCCACCCGCTGATGTGGTTTACTTCCACGACTCCCCCATACTGGGCGGAGCCGAGAACAGCCTACTCAACCTCACCACCCACCTCGACCGCGACCGCTTCACCCCGCACTTCATCATCCACGGAGAAGGGGGCTTCGCCGACCGCATCCGCGGCGCCGGCATGAGCGTGGACTTCTGCGAGTTCCCGCCCCTCAAACGGCCCAACCCGTGGCGCATGTGGCGCGCGGTGCGGACCCTGAAACGCCTCGCCCGCGCACACCACGCGCGCATCGTCCACGGCAACACCCCTCGGTCCAACTTCTACGCGGCCTGCGTGGGCAAGTGCATCGGCGCCCGCATCGTCTGGCACGCGCGCAACTTGCTCACGCCCGGCATGAAGGACGTCGACAACTGGCTCGCCTTCCTGCCCGACCGCATCCTTTGCAACTCCGACGCGATCCGAGACCGCTTCAAGGGCAATCCCAAGGCCCTCACCATCATTAACGGCGTGGACTTCGACATCTTCGACCGCGCCTTGCCCGGCCAGCCGGTGCGCGACGAGTTGGGCATCCCGCACGACGCGCTCGTCATCGGCATCACGAGCCGGCT
>JAJRTI010000856.1 GCA_024278415.1 Planctomycetota bacterium
CACGTCGGGGTACGCGTACCGCATCGAAAACGTGCTTGCCGGCGAGCGGGCGTACTACTACAGCCCCTTCGGCCACAGCCTGCTTACGGTGGACGACTATTCCCCGGTCTCCTTGGAGCGGTTGGGCTCCGTCACCGGTTGGTGGGGCAACGAAATCCCCCCGGCCGTCATCGAGGAAGCGAACATCCGCGGAGTGCGCGGCCGCGTCGTGTGCAGCCATCAGGCCTATCCCGGCATGACCGTGCGACGCACGTTTGAATTCGATTTGGGAGAGCGATGGCTGGCCGTGAGCGATCGCGTCACGGTGGGGCGGCAAGCTCGCGGGCTTCACACCTTCCGCCAGGCCTTCCACCTTGGCTTCGGCATGACCCCGCGCATCGACCGACGCAAGGGCAGCACTCGCGTCGAGGGAATGACGGTGGCCGCGACCTTTGCCTGGAAGACTCCCGGCGCCTTGGCGATCTCGGCGAGGAAGAGCAAGTTTGTCAAACGGGCCGCGGCCGTGTTTGGGCTCCCGGAGCCCTACGTTCTCACCGCGGAAGTGGAATCGGGCTCGACTCAAGTGTCGATGGGGTGCCGTATTCAATGGGGCTGAGATGTGTCTTATCCCGTGCTTGACATTGCGAGGCATGCTCCTTAGTTTGGTGCCTCCCTCGCCAGACTGGAGTCATTCATGGAGGCCGCTATGCACGCCACAGGGCTCAGCTACGCCCTTTCGCAAGCCTGCCTCGCCGTGGCCGGTTCCAAGGCCGTGGGTATGCGGAGGGGGATGCCTGCTCTCTGCCCACATCTCAAGCCGGGATACCACAGGCTTGTCCTGTGGTCATTCATGCTGGTCGTCTACAGGGGCCAGGGGCGATACGCCACTTGTGAAGATGCCACGTATGCGGGGTCAGATCTGCACACTTGACAAGCCGTCAAGTGTCGAGAGTTGACCCCTCACGCCCTCACGCCTCACGCGGAAGGAAGATCATGCACGACGGAACGCGACAGGCCTGCGCGCCAGTCCGCGCGGGATGGCACCAGATCGATGCGCTTCGCATGGGCACCCACTGGTCAGAGGAGGACACCGAGCTGCCCCAGGTGCTCGTGGAGGACGTGGCAGGGGACAGCCATCCTGGGAGCGGCCACTTGCATCAGCTCACTGAGCAGGCTTGCATCGGCCTGTGGCAGTCCGGCTGCCGGCCCGCGCGGTACCACGTGACCGACGTGTGCGATGGATGCGCGATGGGCCACGACGGCATGAACTACGTACTGCCGTCGCGCGAAGTGATCGCGGACATGGTCGAGATCCACGCGGCCGCGATCCCGTGGGACGCGCTCGTGCTCGTGTCGAGCTGCGACAAATCGATTCCCGCACACCTCATGGCCGCGGCGCGGCTGAACTTGCCGACGGTGCACGTGCCCGGCGGCAGCATGCGGCCTGGGCCGCGCATGACTGCGTCGGACTTGACCGCGGTGACGTCCATGCAAGCGCGCAAGGGCGAGGCCGATGCCAACACGGTGCGGGACTTTCGGCTGACCGGCTGCCCCTCGTGCGGCGCGTGCCAGTTCATGGGCACGGCGAGCACGATGCAGTGCGTGAGCGAGGCGCTTGGGCTCGCGCTGCCAGGCTCCGCGCTTGTGCCGGCGTCACTGGAGGAGATTGGCCGCATGGCGCGAGCCGCGGGCCGGGCCGCGGCGCAACTCATGCGCCAGGGGATCCGGGCGCGGGATATCTTGACGCCCGCGGCGTTCGAGAACGCGATCAAAGTGCACGCGGCCATGGCCGGCTCGACGAACGGCCTGCTGCACATCCCATCCATCGCGCACGAATGCGGGATCGAGTTGGACGCGGCGTTGTTCGACGAGGCCAACCGCCGCGTGCCGTATCTCACGAACGTGCAGCCCAGCGGCGAGTACCTCACTGAGCCGCTGTGGTTTGCCGGCGGCGTGCCGCGGGTGCAGATGGAGATCCGCGATCGGCTCGATCTGGACGTGCTGACGGTTACTGGCAAGACGCTTGGCGAGAATCTGGAGGCGGTGGGGCGAAACGGGTTCTTCACCCGAGGCGAGGGCTATCTGGCCAATTATGGGCTCGCTCGCACAGACGTCATCCGCCGCGCGGTGGATGCGAAAGGCTTGGGCAGCATCGCGGTGCTCAAGGGCAGCCTTGCGCCGGAGGGCGCGGTGGTGAAGCATGCCGCGGTCGCGCCACAGATGCGGCAGCACGTGGGGCCGGCGCGGGTCTTCGATTCTGAGGAGGAGGCGTACGCGGCGCTCTTGGCCGGCGGGGTCCAGCCGGGCTCGGTGATCGTCATCCGCTACGAGGGGCCGCGGGCCTGCGGCATGCCGGAGATGCTCATGACGACCGGCGCGCTCGCGGCGATGCCGGAGCTTGCGGCGTCGACTGCGATCGTGACAGATGGCCGGTTCTCTGGCGCGACCAAGGGCCCGTGCATTGGCCACGTGTCGCCCGAGGCCGCGGCCGGCGGCCCGCTCGCGTTCATCGCAGACGGCGACCTCATCGAGATCGATATCCCTGGCCGCAAGCTGGACGTCGTGGGCATCGGTGGAGAACGCAAGGCGGCCGCGCAAGTCGAAGCCGCGCTTGCGGAGCGGGCGGGCAAGCATGGCGCCGCGGAGCCTGCGCGGAAGACGGGCCTGCTCAAGCGCTACTGCGAGCGTGCCGTGTCTGCGATGAAGGGCGCGTACGTCGAGTGATCCGCGTGGCCGTTTGGAGTCCCGCCTGTAGGGCCGTCGCAACGCAGTGAGACGGCCGGATTAGGCGGTCTGCTCCGCCTGAAGGCGGGCACCTAAACGTGTGCGATGCACCGGCTTCGCGGGGTTCCAAGACGGTCGCGGCCTTGACAGGGCATGGGGGGGCCTTTACAATGCCGGGCTCATTTGGCTCTAGTAAGGGCCATCTGAGACGGTTCCAGAGCGGCGCGTTCGTTGTGCCGGCCCATTGCCCGTGTGGCCTGGTCACCGCGACTCGCGACGCCCGAGGAAGATCTGCGATCTGCACCCTGCGAAAGGAGCTTGAGGACATGGCAGACGAAGCAAGGGCCATCAGTTCATTGATGGACGAAGGCCGGAAATTCCCGCCGCCCGCCGAGTTGGCGGAAAAGGCGTACGTGAAGAGTTTCGAGCAGTACCAGGAGATGTACGACCGGTCGATCAACGATCCGGACGGCTTCTGGCTCGAGGCGGCGAAGGAGTATCTGACGTGGATCAAGGAGCCCACCGTGGCTCGCGAATACACGTGGGACACGAAAGCCCGCAAGATCGAGCACACGTGGTTCAAGGACGGCGTGCTCAACCTGTCCGCCAACTGCTTGGATCGCCATCTCGGCACGCCGCGGGAGAACAAGGCTGCGCTGATCTGGCAGGGCGACGAGATCGACGAAGACCGCACCATTACGTATAAGGAACTGCACACGGAGGTGTGCAAGTTCGCCAACGTGCTCAAGAGCTTGGGCGTGAAGAAGGGCGACCGCGTCTGCATCTACCTCGGCATGGTCCCGGAACTGCCCGTGGTCATGACCGCCTGCACCCGCATCGGCGCGATCCACTCGATCGTGTTCGGTGGCTTCAGCGCTGACGCGCTGCGCGACCGCATCCAGGACTCGGACTGCAAGATCCTCATCACCGCGAACGTGTCCAAGCGCGCGAGCAAGTCCATCCCGCTTAAAAAGATTGCGGACGAGGGCGTGGCCGAATGCCCGACCATCGAGAAGGTCGTGGTCGTGAAGCGCAACGACGAAGAGTGCCCCATGGTCGAGGGCCGGGACGTGTGGTACGACGAGGTGATGGCGGAGGCCTCGGCCGAGTGCGAGCCGGAGCCCATGAACGCAGAAGACCCGTTGTTCATCCTTTACACCTCAGGCTCGACAGGGAAGCCCAAGGGCGTGGTGCACATCACCGGCGGCTACCTGCTGTACGTGGCGATGACCCACAAGCTCATCTTCGACGTGCAAGAGGACGACATCTACTGCTGCGCGGCCGACATCGGCTGGGTCACGGGCCACAGCTACATCGTGTATGGGCCGCTGTGCAATGGCGCGACGAGCGTGATGTTCGAAAGCACGCCGTTGTATCCCGACGCGGGCCGGTATTGGCAGATGATCGACAAGTTCAAGATCACGCAGTTCTACACCGCGCCCACCGCGATCCGTGCGCTCATCCGCGAGGGCGACGAGTGGCCGGCCAAGTACGACATGAGTTCGCTCAAAGTCCTCGGCTCGGTCGGTGAGCCGATCAACCCGGAAGCGTGGATTTGGTATTACGAGAAGGTCGGCCGCAAGCGCTGTCCCATCGTGGACACCTGGTGGCAGACCGAGACCGGCGGCATCCTCATCACACCGCTCCCCGGCGCGCACACGATCAAGCCGGGCAGCGCCAACCGGCCCTTCTTCGGCGTCGAGCCCGTGCTGTTGCGCGAGGACGGCTCCGAGTGCGGCCTCAACGAAGGCGGCAAGCTCTGCATCAAGAAGCCGTGGCCAGCCATGATGCGCACCATGTGGGGCGACCATGACCGGTTCGTGGATACGTATTTCACGATGTACAACGACCTTTACTTCACCGGCGACGGCTGCCGCATCGACGAGGACGGCGACTACTGGCTCATGGGCCGTATCGATGACGTGGTAAACGTGTCCGGCCATCGCATCGGCACGGCCGAGGTCGAGAGCGCACTCGTGAGCCACGACAGCGTGGCCGAGGCCGCAGTGGCGCCCATGCCCCATGAAATCAAGGGCCAGGGCCTCTACGCCTACGTCACGCTCGTCGATGGTGTAGATCCGACCGACGACCTGAAGAAGGAGCTGATCACCCACGTGCGCAAGGAGATTGGCCCGATCGCGACTCCTGACGTGCTTCAGTTTGCTCCTGCGCTGCCCAAGACTCGTTCGGGCAAGATCATGCGCCGCATCCTCCGCAAGATCGCTGAAGGCGTCACAGACAAGGAGACTCTGGGCGACACCTCCACCCTGGCGGACCCAGCCGTGGTCGACGCACTCATCGAAGGCCGTCAAGGGTAACACACGCATGCTTCCTGGATTCGACAGGAGCATCACAGACGGATCCCCCTGCAACGGAGACACCTCGGTGTCTCCGTTGCCTTTTCAATTCTTGATCCTCGTCCGATCCCTTTGAAGGAGATACGACGTTGTCTGAACAGGAAAACGCTGCTGGAACGA
Organism: Planctomycetota bacterium; assembly: GCA_024278415.1. Next base: position 5,181 of record JAJRTI010000856.1, read on the forward strand.
CTGCGAAGGTGATGAACCGCAATCTGGTCGTCGTCGGCGCGGTGCTGATCCAACTTTGCCTCGGCGCGATCTACGCGTGGAGTGTGTTTACGAAGAAGCTCACGCTTCCGCTGGCCGATGGCGGCGAGTACGGGTTCACTGCCAAGCAAACGGCGTGGATCTTTTCCGCTGGCTTGGCCAGCTTCGCTATCGTAATGGTCCTCGCCGGGCGCCTCATGCCCAAGCTTGGGCCGCGCATGCTCGCCATGCTTGGCGGCATCGTGCTCGGCGCCGGCTACGTTGTGGGTGGTTTTGTCGGCAAGACGTTCGCCGCGCAACTCGTGTGCATTGGGCTCATTGGCGGTGCGGGGATTGGCCTCGCCTATGTGGTGCCCATTGCCGTCGGAGTGAAATGGTTCCCTGACAAGAAAGGCATGATCGTGGGCCTGGCCGTGGCCGGGTTTGGTTTTGGTGCGACGCTGTGGGTCAAGTTTGCCGGCAGTTGGTTTGGTGGCCTGCTCAACACCACGCACGTGTTTGGGTTGCCTGGAGTGCAGAGCGTGTTTGTGATCTACGGTGTCGTCTTCGGGCTGCTCGTGCTAATCGGGAGCATCGCCATGGTCAATCCGCCCGAGGGCTACAAGCCTGTGGGGTGGGAGCCACCGGCGCCCGACGCTGCCGGCAAGGCCTTCGGCGCGGTCGACTTGACGAGTGGCGAAATGTTGCGCACGCCCCAGTTTTATGGCGTGTGGCTCATGTTCATCGGATCGGCTTTGGCGGGGCTGATGGTCATCTACTGCATCCGCCTATTTGGAGTCGATTCGCTCCAGGCCCATGGGGTGGTGAAGAGCGCGGCCGCGGCCGGCCAGATCGCGGGCACGGCAATGGCCTGGTACGCCATCCTCAATGGCTTGGGGCGTATTGCTTGGGGCACGGTCTCCGACAAGATCGGCCGCAAGACTGCGCTTGTCGCCATGTGCATGTTCCAAGGCATCATCATGCTTCTGTTCTTCAAGATGGGGGCGACCAAGCTCGGGCTCATCGTTGGCGCTTGCATCATCGGCTTTAACTTCGGCGGCAACTTTGCCCTGTTCCCCGCCGCCACGGCCGACTTCTTTGGCAACAAGAATGTGGGCGCCAACTACAGTTGGGTCTTCTTGGCATACGGCATCGCTGGCATTGCCGGCCCTCAGATCGCCGGAGCCTTCAAGGATGCCGCGAAGGGCGCTGGTGTAGCGGCATGGTCGACGCCATTCATGATCGCCGGCGTCTCGTGTCTCATTGCCGGCGTGATCGGCATGTTCCTCAAAGCACCGAAGCATGAGGCCGTGTTTGAGACTGCTCAAGCGTCGGCCGAGGAGCCTGCGGCGACGCCCCAGAAGGAAGCTACGGCCGAGGCTGAGTAAGCCGACCACCATGTGTGCTGTCTTCCAAGCGCCCGTCCGGTTTGCCCGGGCGGGCGCTGCTTCTCCGTTCATCACATTTCAGTCGAGTGCAAAGAGTGGTCCCACCTCGCTGGCCCCCACCGGCCCCGCGTCGGTGGGAGCAGGTTTTTGCACTACAGTGCGGCGTTGATAGCCCCAGCCTGCTGGTGAGTCGCTGTTGGGCCCTTAGCGGCTTTCGAACGACAACATGTTGTCGATGTGTGCGGCGCGAGGCGACGTGGTTTGTAGTAGGGCAATTCATTGCCCGTCGAACGTCCTTGCTCTCACGAGGCAGACGGGCGATAAATCGCCCTACTACAAG
>JAJRTI010000857.1 GCA_024278415.1 Planctomycetota bacterium
GCGGCGAGGCGTTCTGTCGTGTCTGCCGCGGCCGCCCATTCCCAATTGCCCTCTTGGGCTTGAGCGAGAAAGCGCAACGCCTGAGCCGACTGAGGTGCGGCCTGCACGGCTCTGCCCAGCAATCGCTCCGCTTCGATATAGTCCCCGCTCTTGAGCCGTGCAAGACCGTCTGCCAGAGACGAGGCGTTTGCATGCAGACCGCCCTGATAGCAGATCGCGAGCGCCAGCGCTGCCACGCGCCCCGTCGCGATCATCGGCCTCCAGTTCCTAGTCCCGGCACTCCCATTCTTGATGTGGCCCTTCACGCCCGCGGCCGGTGGAGAGAGCGCTACCCCCCCCTGCAAGAACTGGACCAGTACGGCCTGATTGGCCTGCAAAAATCCGTCGCTGTCGCGTTTCACATGCTGCATGCCGAATCCCTCTTGCGCAGCGTCTGAGCACAGTGACTATCACTCAAGTCACGATGTGAACTACGTTATGTGGTAGTGCTTTGCATTGTGTCAAGGGACAAGTGAAGTGGTGAGGAGGCGAGAGTTGAATCTCCCCGACTGCCCTGAGGTGTACGGACACGCCTTCGGTCGCTCTCCCTTGCCCCTGACCCGCCTGAACCCATGAGGAATGCGCGCAGCGTCAAAGGGCTGGCCTACCGAAGGCCGTAGATGTCCATCGCGTTGTCGTGGAACCAGAGCTTGGCCACTCGGATCGCGTCGGGCTGGTCCATGAGCCCCGCTTGGATGCGCTTGGCGAGCACGCGGGCCACGACCTCCTTGGCCATGATGAGGTGCCCATACACCTTCTCGACCGTGATGCGGTAGTCGCCGCCGAACGCAATGATGTTGTTCATGGGCACGAGGTCGATGCACTCGTCGAGCATGCGCGCGGTCTGCGCGGGCGAGACGACCGTATTCCAGCAGAGGTTGAGCGACACGTTGGGGAACATCTTGCCCACCATGACCGCCTCGCGCACGAACGGCGTGCCGAGGTGGAACAGGTCGAAGTGCACGTCGGGATGGGCTTGGGCCAAGGGGATGAGGTGGCAGGGGTGCGAGTCCCGGAAGTCGCCCCACACGCCGGAGTGGCACGCGACCGTGAGGCCGTGCTCCCGCGCGAAGCCCATGAGCCGGTCCTGCGCGGCGCAACGCAGCACGCGCCAGTCCTGCGGCGCCATGCTGCTGGGGCCGTTGGCCAGCTTGGCGAACGCCGCGTCCGCGGCCTGCGGGTTCGGCTTTTTGTAATCGAAGCAAATCATCTTGATCCCGAACATGCCGATCTTGAGCATGCGCTTGCCTTCGGCTTCGAGCCACGCGGCGTACCCGTCGAGCGTGCGATCGGCCGGCGCGGCCTTGTCCACAAACCGGCGCATGGTGTTCGGGGCCGTGTGCTTGGTGATGCGCCAGAGCGGCTTGAGCAGGTCCATGTCGTACTCGGCGTGGTGCTCCGCATTGTCCACGAGCGCGGCCTGAATGTTGCACATCTGGCGCAGCACCTGGTCGTAGAGGCCGGCGCGGTTGTCCCGCTGGAGGAGGGCCGACACCTCCCGGGCGTTGCTCTGGGTGAAGTCCGCGTAGTCCGTCACGCGGCGGAGCCAAATCTGCGCGGGCCGCGCGTACGAGCCGTGCTTGATCATGGCGTAGAACGGCTAGAACGCGGCCCACTTCTTGTCCACGGACATGTCCTCGTCGTCGACCAGGCGCTGGTACATCTCCGGCGCCATGCCGGCGGAGATGAAGTCGGCCCGGGTGTAGTGCGAGAAGAGGATGAAGAAGTCCACGTGGCGCGAGATGCGTTTGGCTTCCGGCACGAGATGCTCGTGCGCGTCGACGACGGGGATCTCGTGCAGGGCTTCGAGCAGGCTTTGGGTCGTCGGGTCGGGTTCCACGGTTAGTCACTCCGTTGGCTGGTGCGTGCGGGCTTGTTCGAAAACGTGATGATGCCGAACCGATTCGGCACGTGAAACGCGGGTTTGGGCCTGAGCGAGTTGGACCATTGGCTGTATTGCTCGTTCGTCACGCCGCCGCATCGGTTCAAGCCCAGGCGCCACGTGTCGCCCGGCTGGGGCGGCGTGCGCGGAGCGTAGCAGGCGAGGTCCGCGAAGGGGATTGCCACCTCCATGGTCCAGGCGTAGTCGGTGTCGGTGTCGTCGTTGAGCGTGCCGTCGATGAGGCCGGCGGCTTGGATGCCCGCCGCGTCGTATTTGGCTTTGGCCCCGGCGCCGGGCCGGCCGTCGAGGATCGTGCCGAGGCAGTTGATTTCGAAGTTGATGTAACGCTTCGGGTGCGCGGCATCGGGAGCGATGAAGGCCTCGACCGTGTCGTCCCTGTAGACCTTCGCGTCGCGCTTAGTCTCGAACGCGGCGATGTGGCGGTCGAGGCAGAAGTAAGCGAGGTAGAGGCGCCCGTCGTCCCAGAGCAGCTTGACGATGGTCTGCTCCTTCGGCCCGCTTTCCCACCAGGGGAACGTGAACGGCCCCACCTCGACCGCCGCGCGCCAGGAAGGCTCGTCGAGCCGGCCGTCGATGGTGATCGGCCCGGCCGCGCGGCGCACCTCGTACGTGGGCAGCGCCGGCTCACGCACGGACGCACAGCCCTGTAGCGCAAGGAGCAGGAGGGCGGCCGCGGCGATCGGAACGAGCTTGCCGTGAGTCGTGCAGAGTTTCTTGCGGCGGCCGCTGAGGCAGGCCGTGTCGCGCATGCGAAGCTCGCGCACGTCGGCTTCGGACGGAAGAGTGGCGAGGGGGTAGGTCGGTGGCATGTAGGCGCTACGCCTCTTAAACGCTCCATGTGTTGCTCGCACGCCAGTATACCACTTCCCCCAGCGGATGCCGCCCACTTGCGCTGAGATTCCTCGCCTCGCCCGGGTACGTGCTTGGCATGCGCATGCGAAGAAGCGTGCGCCGTAGCCGCATGCGCCAGCATGCGGAGCAGCCGGCGAGTCGCTCACGGAACGCCCGTATTTTAGCGAATGCGGCTGCCCCGGTGCTCGGCTACTCCCCGCGCTTGCCAGCGAACCGCTCGCGCAGCCCCTCGATCTCCTCGTCCTCGATCTTCGTCACGAGCGGCGTCGCGTCCGCGCTGACCGGCTTGCCCGTCAGCGCGTCGGTGTCGAGTGCGGCGTCCCACGGCCGCGCGTGCACGTCGTCGTCGATGCCGAGTTGCTTGAAGATGGACTCTGCGGTGTCGGGGATAAACGGCGCGGCGAGTATGGCGAGCGACCGGCAGATGTTCGCCGCGAGCCCGAGCGTGGTGCCGCAGGCCTCCATGTCCTCCTTGCGCTGCTTCCACGGCTCCTTCTCGTCGAAGTACTTGTTGCAGTCGGCCCAGAGCGCGCGTTGGGCGCGCACGCACTTCTGGAACTGGCAGGCTTCGATCGCCTCACGCGCCTCGTCCAGGCGCGCCTTGAGTTGCGCCTTGAGCGTCGCGTCCGCGTCCGTGGGCTTCGTCTGCGCCGGCACGACGCCGTCGAAGTACTTGCGCACGAAGCTCAGCCCGCGCAGCACGAAGTTGCCGAGCGTGTCCGCGAGATCCTTGTTGACCGCGTCTTGGAAGCCGCCCCACATGAAGTCGCTATCGCCTTTCTCCGGCGCGACGAGGCACAGATAGTAGCGCCAGTAGTCGGACGGGTACAGCTCGATCGCGTCGTCGGTGAACACGCCCCGGCCTTGGCTCGTGCTGAACTTGCCGCCCTCGTAGTTGAGCCACTGGAAGCCCTTAATCATGTCCGCGTAGATGAAGCCGTCGTCCGCGCCCATCATGGTCGTAGGCCACGTGACCGTGTGGAACGGCACGTTGTCCTTGGCCATGAACTGCACGAGCTTCGTGTCGTTGCTCTTCCAGTACTCCTGCCAACGGTCCGGCTCGCCGATGCTGTCGGCCCATTCCATGCTGATGCCGATGTAGCCGATGGGCGCATCGAACCAGACGTAGAAGACTTTGCCGTCGTACCCGTCGAGCGGCACGGGGATGCCCCAGTCGAGGTCGCGGGTGATGCAGCGGTCTTGAAGGCCTTCGTCGAGCCACTTGTAGGCGATGGACTTCGTCGTGCGGGGCCAGCCTTCCCGGGTATCCACCCAAGTGCGGATCTTGTCCGCGAGCTTGGGCAGTTGGAGGAAGAGATGTTTGGACTGGCGCGCCTCCAGCTTCGTGCTCCCGCTAATGGCGGATCGCGGATTCACGAGGTCGATGGGGTCGAGGAGGGTGGTGCAGCTCTCGCACTGGTCGCCGCGCGCGCGCTCGTACCCGCACTTGGGGCACGTGCCCTCGACGAAGCGGTCGGGCAGATAGCGCTGGTCGTCTTCGCACCAGAGCTGCTTGATCGTGCGCTCTGCGATAAGGCCGTTGCGGTGCAGGCAGAGGAAGATGTGCTGCGTCATCTCGTGGTTCTGCTTGCTGCTCGTGCGGCCAAAGTAGTCGAACGAGAGCCGGAACCGGTCGTAGATATCCTTCTGGATCTGGTAGTACTTCGCCGCGTACTCCTCGACCGGCAGGCCTTCTTCAATCGCGGAGATCTCGGCCGGAGTGCCATGTTCGTCCGTGCCGCACACCGCGAGCACGTCGTGGCCCTGCTGCCGGTGGTAGCGCGCGTAAATGTCGGCCGGCAATAGCGAGCCAATGAGGTTGCCCAAGTGCTTCACACCGTTGATATACGGCAGGGCGCTGGTGACGAGGTAGCGAGCAGGCATAGAACGCGTCTCTTTTTGTGAATTGCAGTCGATGGGGGAGAATAGCATAGTTTATAGGAGCGGCCCCGAGTTGGCAAGGTTGGCAGGCGACGGTTACTGATCGGGTCGTCCTGCCTCCCCATCCCACTCGCTTGGCAAGCCTCCACGTGGACAACTCGCATATCCCTTTCGCCAACATTCACTTCATCGTTCACCCAATCGACGCAGGCGCGGTCGCGGAACGACGAAGCGGCCCCGCGGGCACGCTAACAGCCGCCAGCCCATGTCGCTGCCGCCAACTCAGGCTACGGCCCCGGACCGCCCTCGTCCTCAGGGAACAGGTACCGGCCCTTCTCGGCCCACCACTGCTTCCAGGCCTTCACCAGCGCCGCATGGTCTGCGCCTGGCGCGTAGTCGGGCTTCTGCTTGATCTTCCCGGAGTTCAGCATGTCGCACAACACCACAAGGCCATTGAGTTGCACCGACCGATCACTGTCGTTCAGGAACGTGATGTACAGAGGTACCAACTGCGGCAGATGCATCTCGCGTAGGGCGTAGGCCGCCCCATTGCGAACATACGCTGTGGGGTGGCCCATTAGCGTCTCAAGAGCGGAGATGCATGCGGGATCGTCGACCAGTCGCAGTGCGCTCCCCGCGCCAGCGAGACTTCCCGTCGGGTAGGCTTTGCCCTTCCATGCCTTGATGAAGTCGTCGAGCGCAGACCAGTCGCGAAGCGCCAACCGGGTAGCGATCGCCTTCGCTGCCGTTCTGGGATCGCGGGCGTTCGAGGCCTTCTTGAGGACGGACAACGTGTCAGGGCCCGTGCGCTCGAATAGCCTGAGCGCGTCCATGGCATGCACTGCGACCTCGGAGTCGTCGGCCAGCACTGCCGCGCGCCATTCTGCTGCAAGTTTGTCGAGCGGCGGCAACGCGTCGGGGATCGCGGGTCTCTGCGCGGCTAACCACATGAACGGTGCATCGTACTGAACGACGGTGTACGCCCCGCCTGCGCCACGCTCCGGCGTCAGGAATACCACGGTCCGCACGCCCACCGGGATCTGATGCACGTACATGAGCAGGTACGGATCGCTTGGCCGGAACACGCGAATCTTCAGCTCCTTGCCTGGCTGTGCGCCCTTGATCACGCCGTCCACGCGGTACGTGACCAACTGCCATCTTCCCTTCGCAGTGGTGTGCCTGAGACGCACCTCGCCTTCGCGCGTTGGAACGGACTTGGTCGCTACGCCTGTGACAACCAGCTTCGCGCGCTTGTACGCGGCCTTGGAGGGATCCCCCTCGTCGAGGTACTGGTTGCACTCTAACCCCGCGTGGGCAGCCGCCGTTACTGCGCAGCAAGCAACGGCTACCCACGTGCGAATCCACGTGCGCCTAGGACGGTCTCGTCTCGGTCTTGTCATTTGCATGGGCGACTCCTGCCGGCCACGGCCTGTCACCTGTCCCGCTCCGCGCGCTCATTTTTGGATCAATTCTCTCACACACTTCATCACGTCCTGGACAGAGATAAGGAGCCACTTGCAAAACCCCACTTGTCATGCATGTGCTGTCGCACCGCTCGCGGCGCAGTCCTCGTCACAGTGTCCGACGCACGGCGGACGAGGCCTGCTCTGGCCTGCGTGGCAGCGGGTGGAGGAGGGACACGACGCGA
>JAJRTI010000081.1 GCA_024278415.1 Planctomycetota bacterium
AGGGCGATTTATCGCCCGTCTGCCTCGTGAGAGCAAGGACGTTCGACGGGCAATGAATTGCCCTACTACAAACCACGTCGCCTCGCGCCGCACACATCGACAACATGTTGTCGTTCGAAAGCCGCTAAGGGCGTAGTGCAAAAGCCTGCTCCCACCGACGCGGGGTCGGTGGGGGCCAGCGAGGTAAGACCCCTCTTTGCACTCGGCTGAAATGTTACGCTAATGGTTAATGGCCGATCGCCGCGGCCCGCTTCCGCATGAACCATCAACCATTGCCACCCGCTTCCCCACGCCCAGAGGGTATCCCCCAATGCTTTGCCTCAACATGAACACCGGCGAGACGAGCCGCGCTCCGCGTGAGGACGTGGCGGATAGCGTCGTGGAAGACCTACGCGCGCTCACGATGCAGGGCGGCGACGTGCCGGGACATGAGGGGTTCACCGTGCGCGTGGAGCGTCTGGCAGGCGGGGGAGTGGTGTTCACAATCGCCTGCGGCCATGCGGCGATGGCCACGTGCGGCCTGGCCTGGAATCGGGGCGGCGCCCGCGTGGTTTGGGCGCGGCTGGAGGCCATTCATGGGCAAACCTTCAGGGGGGCTCTGAAGGCCGAGCCGCCTGGCGAGCAGCCCTGGCTCGCGGTGCTTTCCCATCCCCCCATCGTGTATGGCCACTCCTGCCGCGAGTGGATCGCCGGCTTCCAGCACGCGTTCGCGTGGTCGATCCTGGATGAGCGCATGTTCGCGTGAGGCCCGTCCAGCGAAGCTTCGCCTCATGCGGTCGTGTAGCACTCGGCCTCTGGCCGCAATCCGTCGGTCGTGCGGCGGATCGGCGGTCATGCTGCCAAAGCAGCAGGGCAATACCACTGATGCCGAGCGTGGTTGGCGCGGATCAAAGGCGGGCAGTGGGGCAGGTGAGGCCAGTGGCGATTTCCGGGCGCGCCAAGAGCTTCACTTGACGTTCTTCGGTGCGAAGTGGTTGCCTTGCTTTGCCGCCTGCCACTGCACTTCCGTGTCGATTTCGGCGCCGGGATCGCCCTGCTCGGCCATCCAACGATCCAGTTCTGCGGACAGGCGCTGCTTTGCGTCCGCGTGCGCGGGCTCGTCGGCCAGGTTGTTCATTTCGAAAGGGTCGTGGTCCACGCGGTAGAACTGTTCCGGGGGGCGGCGCATGTAGCGGTGCACCAGGGCGCGGGTGCGCTCGTTGAAGGTGGATTCAAAGACCCATGAAGGCCAGTAGTCGTGCCATTGGTTTTGGCCCATGAGGTGTTTCTCGATGTAGAGCGCGCCCGGGGTCAGGTTGCGGATGTAGTGGTGCGTGCCGTCGGTGACCGCGCGGATCGGGAACGGCGGGCCTTCGGGGATGTTGTTGTGCATGAAATAAGCGAACTCGCGATGGCGGTCGGACTGCCCGAGCAGCACGGGCAGGAAGCTCCTGCCGTCGAAGCCGGCCGCAGCGGGGTCGCCCCCGGCCGCGGCCACGAGCGTGGGAGCGACGTCTGCGTATTGGAGCAGCGCGTCCGTCCGTCGCCCGGGCACGACGCGGCCGGGCCACCGGACGACGAAGCCGGTGTGGATGCCCGTGTTCCAGTTCGTCCACTTGCAGCCGGGGAACTGCGAGCCCTGCTCGGACGTGAAGATGACCAGCGTGCCCTGCGCCTCCCCGCTCTGGTCCAGGGCTGCCAGGGTTCCGCCGACTCGCTCGTCCAGCACTTCCACCTCGGCCAGGTACTTCGCGTAGTCGCGGCGCGTGGCTTCGGTGTCGGCCATGTAAGGCGGCAGTTCGAGGGCCTCTTGGTCGAAGTGCTCGCAGTCGCCCATGGTCCATGGGACGTGCGGCTCGACGAGCCCCACGACCAGGCAGAAGGGCTCGTCGCGGTTACGCGCCATGAACTCGCGGATGCCGGCCGGATCGAAGTGGGTCACTTCCGCAACACAACCGCCGCTGATGCCTGGCACATCCTCAAACGCGAAACTCGCCTCCGGCAGCACGTGCTTCTTGCCCGCCAGGCCGACCCGGTACCCCAACTCGCCGAGGTGGTGCACAATGCTGCGCGTGCCGGGCCGAGCGGCCGAGTGGTTCCAGCAGCATCCGCTGCGCGCGGGATAGAGGCCTGTGTAGAGTTCGGTCCGGCAGGGGTTGCACATGGCCATGGACAGATACGCGTGGTCGAACGTCACGCCCTGGGCGGCCAGGCCGTCGATGTTCGGCGTTTTCACGTTCGCCCCGCCGTAGAGCGCAAGATCGTTGTACGTGCAGTCGTCCGCGATGATGATCAGGACGTTGGGCTTGCTCATATCAAGCTCCGCTCGCTGAGTTTGTGCGCGCGACGTGCACGCGAGAGACCCACGCTACACGACCTACTCAGCCGACTGCCGCCGCACGTCGTAGCAGTAGAGCTTGTCATGGTAACGCACATACAGCCGGCCGTCGCAGATCACGGGATGGCTCCACACGTCTCTCTTCTTGCGGACCACTTCCAGCCGTCCGACCGTCTCGATGCCCTGATCCGTCAGCTTGATCAACACGACCACTCCACGATCGGTCAGGCAGTAAAACCGGCCGTCGGCATAGATGGCCGCGCCGCTGGGCATGTCCAAGTCCGCGTACCGTGTCTCACCCGTCTCGGCATCCACGCACAGCCAGCCCTTCATGGTGCGTTTCCTCGATCCGAAAACCACGCCGTCGACGCAGACCACGTTCCCCACGTGCGTGTTGCCCATGTCGGCCACCCAACCCATCTTGGGCTCATCGCCGTCGATGGCCAAGCGGTAGACTTTGCCGATCTTCGACGTGGCATTGCTGACGTACACCGAGCCGCGGCAGAAGACCGGCGACGCGCCGACCACCCAACCGGGAATCGCATGCTTGTGCTTCCAGAGCAGTGCGCCGTTGGCCGCGTCCACGCCGAACACGTGCTTCGTGCCGCACGTGATCAACTGCTTCCGGCCGCGCAGTTCGACGAGTATGGGCGAGGAGTATGTGGCCTGCTCGCCCGCGAGGGCTTCGGCTGTCCAGAGTGTCGCGCCCGTGCGTTTGTCGAGCGCGGCCATCAACGCCTTCTTGCCCACAGGCGTCACGAACACCGCGTCGCCGTCCACCAGCACCGACTCGCTAATCCCCCAGGTGATGTTCTTCGCCCCGAATCTCTCAAGGATGTTGACGGCCCAGATCTCCGCGCCATCGGCCGCGTTGATGCAGGCAAGACGGCCATGGGCATTCATCACGAACACGCTTCCCTCATCGTAGCAGCAGGTCGCCCGGCTGCCAGGGTGGGATTTCCTCCACGACTTGCCGTTGGTTGTTCGCCACTTCACCTTGCCAGCGAGGTCCAGCGCAAACACGACCAACTCCGCCCCATGGTCGCCGGTGATGTATATCCGATCCCGAACGATGCAGGGCGAGGCGAACCCCTTTCCCAAGCCCGCGATTGACCAAAGCAGCTTGGGGCCATTTTCGGGCCATGCCTGTAGCAAGCCGCGCTCGCCGGATATGCCGTCACGCCGAGGCCCGCGCCACTGGGGCCAGCCCGGGACTGCTGATGCAACAGTCCTTCCCGCCGGTTCCTGCGCCTCAATCGGCGTCCCCAAGTTGCACGCCATAGACCACAGTGCCGACGCGAGTGCGACTCGTCTCAAGAGGTCTGCGAAGAACCCGAACATGAATCGCTCCGTCCTGCTGGTAGTGCCGAGGGATGGTGATGGCGCCTACTGAGTCTACAGACAGGGCCGCGACGATGGAAGGCGGGGCCGAGGCCGCCGGCCGGCGAGGGCCTGAGTTCTGGGCTTGGCGTCAGCGCGGCCGTACGGTCACGGACGCGCGCTCACTCGACAGGCTGGCCTTCACGTCGACCAGCGTGACCGCGGCCGCGTCCCACTGGCGCACGATTCGGCCGCCGTCACACACGTAGCGCCCGCGAGGCATCACGAATCGCAGCGACAGGTCGGCCAGATCGTCGTAGGCCTTCATCGCGTCCGGCGTCGGCGGCTGCGTGAACCCTTTGGCCACGCCGGTGTACTTCTCCAATGGCCGGGTCGCGCCGCGGGCGAAGAGGGTCGCGGTCACTTGCCGAGACGATCCGTTGTTCGCCGGGCTGAAGCGCACCGCGGGCAGTATGACCTCCGGCGACACCCGGACACGGCCCGCGCCGAGGTCCACGTCGACCGCGCGCGTGGTATACGCCAGCCCGCCCCAGCCGTGCATGGACATCACGGAGAACGAGTCGAGGAGTAGCTTCTCGAAAGACACCGCGCGCGGGCCGCGCACGTGGCGGAGGCGAAGGTGCGGTCTGAGCAACGGCGGCAGCTCGAAGTGGTCGCCGCGGGGCTTCCATCGGCGTCGGTGGCCGGCGAGGAAGACGGCCTTGTTGTTCGGTGCGCGGCCGGCTGCGGCGAGGGCCGCCACCACGTCCCTGGCCTGTTCCTCCGGCATGCGCCAGTCGGCTTGGTAAAGGTCGAAGCTGCGCACAATGGCCACCTGGGAGCCGACGCGGCGGGTCTGCACTGGCGGGCCGAAGTAGAACTCGTGGCCCTCGCGGCCGATCTTCGCGTCGTGGTTGCCGAAGGCAAGGAACACCGGCGTGCCCGCGTCGTGGCGCAACATGTGCCAGAACATGGCCACGTGGTCGTCGCCCTCGAAGCCCACGTCGTCGCCGAGGCTCACCCACAGCGCGTTCATCAGCGTGGCCGCGCGGAAGTAGGGCGCCTGCACTTGGCCGGCAGCGCCGGGACGATTCACGAACCAGTTGAAGTGCCAGTCCGTGTGCATGAGCAGCCGGAAGCGAGTCGGCTCACGCTCCAGGACACTCACCGCGGCCGGCTGTTCGCTCGAATGACGCGTGCCGTTGGCGTCGATGTACGAAAGGGCGAGCCCGTAGAGACCCGGGGGCAGATCCTTGGGCGTTCGCGCCGACAGGCGCCACCCTGGCCGCCGGCCACACCAGACCATGCGCTCGCCAAACTCCGCGGCCGCCAGTTCCATGGGTGCGCGCGTGTAGTCCGTCACCAGAGCGGCTTGCCACTCCCTCGCGGAGGCCGGCGCGGCGCAGTCGATCTGGACGGTCTCCCCGGCAAGGCAGAAGCGGCTCATGCCGGCCCGAGGCTCCACGATGAGGCCGAAGTCCGGGTCGGGCTCAAGCCGGGGATTCCACACCGCGTCACGGGTCACGGTGACGCGCTGAGGGAGGAAGGCCGGCCGCGTGGCCTCGACCTCGCATTCGCCGTCGGGGGTCTCGACCCGGAACGCGCCGCCCACCTGCGTGCGCGGCACCGCGACGAGCCGGCCCCCTTGCCACACACGCAGGCTCACCCACCCCAACGGCTCCTTTCCCCGTCGCCAGGGCAGGTGCGACACGTCGCCCGTGACGTGGCCCGTGAGCGTGGCCGCATGCAACGCGCCGGCCATCGAACTGATGAGGAGCAATCGTGTCGCTGTCACAGCGTTCTCCTTTTCATTGCTGTCTGGGGACACGACCCCCGATCCGCTTTCGGCGGCCGCGAGGCCATTGCTGTGCGGCCGCTCGTAGTGGCGACCGTAAGGGCGCCCTCTGCTCCGATGTCCGATGGCGGATTGTCACCTGTGAGCGGAAGGCCCTCACGGGCCTACTACCCGCGCGGCGCAGTCCGGCGGCCATCCCCCTGCATCCGCCCTCAATTCCTCCCTCCCCCTCTGCGTCTTCGCGCCTCCGCGTCCGCCGTACTGAGTCCGGGTAACCTCCCGAAGGTTGGCAACCTTCGGGAGGGCGGGCCCTCGTCTGGGGGCACGAAGTCGGACGCTGCGCGTCCTTGGTTCATGTCCCCGCTCGGCTCCGCATCGCGTTCCCAGGCGTCTTACCAGGCGAGCGGCGAGATGTGGTCGCCGTGCTTGGCCTGGGCGTCGAGCAGGCGCAGGCGCTGTGCGTCGAGCGTCTCGTTGAGGACTGCCGGGGTCGCGGAGTCCTTTTCGTAGATCTTCTTGATCCGCTCGATCTTGGCCAGGTTCTCCGGGATGTGGCAGGTGAACTGCTCGACGTATTGGCTCTCGGTGTAGTCCGTGTCGAGCACTTCCTTGAAGAGCGCCTTCAGGTCCGCGTACGTCGGAATCATGCCCGTGGGCGTCGTGATTGCGTCGACTTCGTCGTGGAGCCGGCGCTCCATCCACTTCACCCACACGCGCTTGTCGTGCATGCCGGTGAGCCACTTGCCGTCCTTGTTGCACTGGAAGTAGTTGACCGCGAAGATCACCGGCGCGGCCTCGACGTCCTTTGCGAAGTCGAGGTGCATCTGCACGTACTCGCCAATGGGCATGGAGAGGAAGTCGAGGTTGGCCATGGGGCTGAACGCGCGCACGCCTTCCTGGCCGAGAGTGGCGGCTGTGCTTTCGGACTCGAGGCTTGCGCCCTTGGTGATGACCCCGTGGACCCAGTCGAAGCTCTGCTCGCAGGGCACGGAGGTATCGGAGTCGCGTCCGCCGTAGATGATGCCCGACAGCTCGACGCCCTCAGGGTTTTCAAGATTCGGGTCGCAGTTGGCCAGGTCGGCCTGCCGGATGGTGTAGCGCGCATTCTTGTGCGCGTGGGGCACGTCCTCGCCTGCCTCATCCTTCATGCCCTTGTGCCATTTGACGCACCAGCTCTCGCCTTCCTCAGGCGGCTCGCGGCCGTCGCCGAGCCAGTAGGGCACGCCATCGGCGACCAGGACGTTGGAGAAGATGACCTCGCCTGGGGAGGTGATGACGTCCCAGATGACCGGATCATCTTGCGGGTTCACATCCTTGATGATGCCAAAGAGGCCGCATTCGACGTTGGCCGCGTACACCTTGCCATTGCGCTTGCGCAGGTAGGCCAGGTCATCGCCGATGATGGTCTCGCCTTTGAGCATTGCGGTCGAGGTCTTGCCGCACATGCTGGGGTACGCGCCGGAGAAGTAGGTGACACGGCCGCCGGGGCCCTTGGAGCCGAGCACGAACATATGCTCCGCGAGCCAACCCTCGCGCGCGGCCCGGCGGATAGCCATGCGCAATGCCAGCTTCTTAAGCCCGACCGTGTTGCCGGCGTATTGCGTGTTGACGCTGTAGACGAGTTCCTCTTCGTAGTCGATGTACACCCGGCGTTTGTCCACGTTGATGCTGCACATGCGCTCGTCGACTTCGCCGGACGAGTGGAGCACACGGAAGAAGGCGGGCGAGTCGCCGATGCGCTTGAACTGCTCGTAGCCCGGCCGATACAGCAGGCTCTCGCTGTGGCCCACGTACGCGGAGTCGGTGATCTGCATGCAGGGCAGGGAGAAGTCCGAGTTCACTGGGCCGAGGCAGAGGAAGCGCACGAGCGCCGTGCGGCCCTTCATGCTGCCGGCGAGGAACCCGCGCACTTCGGCCACGCCGCCTTCCTTGTCGCGCTGGTTGAGGTTCTTGCCGAACTCCGCGCCAGCCGGCACGAGGTACTTGGTGTTGGCTTTGTCGCGCGCCTGGTCCTTGGGGCCGTCATAGTGGATGGTGTGGCCTTCCATGGCCAGAGGGATTTCCTCGCGCTGGTCGATGGCCAGTTGCCGAATGTGGGCGATGTCCTCTTCGGAGTCCGTGCACACGAACACCGACTCGGGCTGGCACAATTCGATGGCATCGGCCACAAACGCGTGCAGCTTGGGGTTGTTCAGCGCCATGAGCTTCTCGAGGTTCGCGGCGTCGAGCTGGTTCTTCAGAATAGCTTGGGAGGCGTTAGGCATGTCGGTCTCTCCGTGTGTCAAGGTTGTGGACTGTGGGCAAGCCTGGGGTACAGCGGTAGCGTCCAATCTCCGGGACGTCGGGCCGCCTCTGGGTTGCGGCCAGCGGGGCGTGGGCAGGTTGGCGTGTCCCCTGCCTGTGAATGGCGATAACACACCAGCCGAGTACAACGGGCTCGGCCGGCCGCCACGCACAGGAGCGATTGATCCTGGGTGGCTAAGAGATGAGAGATTAGGTATAAGGGACGGAACCGGCCGCCGCACGGCGGACTTCTGGTCTCTCATCCCTCATCTCGAATCTCTGATCGGCCTCACGCTCAGGCGACCAGATCGCGCATCCGATGATCCTGTCCGTTGCATCTGGCTGAACTGTTACAAATCGCGCAACCCCCCGCGCCTGAGCCCAGAGAGTATAGCCAGGGGGAATAGAGGTTTCAAGCGAGAAGCGCGCAGAAGTTTCCCCACGAGACTTGTCGATCCGAGTGGCAGACGCCGCGGGCTTGGAGTAGGGCCATTCATGGCCCGTCAGTAACGCTGAAAAACGGGCGATCAATCGCCCTACTATAAACGGCCCGCGCGTCCCGCACGGCCCCGTGTACATAACAATCGTTGTAAGAAACCGGCAACACCAGCTTGGGGTAGAACCGCTGGAGATCCTGCGGACACTCGTGAACGCGCTACTCCTTGCGCCTCTCCGCCAGCACCGCCTGCGCGTGCCGGGCGAAATGGCCGCGGAGGTCGCGGGCGTACTCGCCAAGAACCCGCCTGCCGAGGCCGTCGTGGTCGCCGCAGCGGAACAGCGCGCGGGCGAGGATCAGCTCCCGAAGCGCGTTGCGCCGCGCGCTCAAGTCGCCCCAGCTTCGCGGATGCCGTTCGCGCTTGGCCAGGGTCTGGATGTCGGGATACGAATAGCCGCGCATGCCGGGCTTCTGAAGCAGCGCCGCAAGCGGCTCCGCGGCCGCGGGGTCGCCGATGGCCTCCAGCGCGAGCGCGAGCGTGCGATGGTGCGAAAATGCGTAGCTGGGCTCGAGCAGCTTCAGCTTTGCCAGCAGCGCCGGCAGCGCGCGACGGTCGCGCGTGCGGCCGAGCGCGTAGATCAAGCTGTCGAGCCGGCTCATGTTCGCGCCGAACTGGCCGCCGGCCTTGAAGCGCCAGCCCTCGTCCCATTCCTTTTCGGCCTCGACCGCACGGACCAGCTCCTCCACGCCGGCCGCGTCGCCCATGACTGCGAGCACGTGCGCGTACGCGAGTTTGTGCGCGGGCTCCGCCGCGGCATAGGCTTGCTTCAGCAGGGGCCGCGACCGCGCGGGATTCGCCAACACGACCGCGACGCCTTGGTAGTCGTTCTCGATCGCCGCAACCGCGGCCTCGATCTGCTCGGACGCCATGGGGTACGAGTCCTGGTCCGTGAGCACGCTTTCGGGCAGGTTGCCGATCTTCACGAGATGCCGCTGGAGCGCTTTCACGTCGATCTGGCGCACGGTGCAGCCGGCCTTCGCGGCCAGGGCCGCGGCCACGCCGGCCGCGTATCCGCCGTTCTGAATGTCCGGCTGCATGCGGATGACCGGCACCGCGTCGCGATGCGCGCTGATGCCGAGCCCAATGACGAGGATGCCGTCCATACTCTTGGGCAGCATGGCCCGATACGGCACGTGCGTGCGCCAACCCTTGCGGTCCGGAGCAACGAGCGTGAAGCAGGGCTCGATCGTGTATCCGTGCGTGTCGTAGTTCGACCACGTTTCCACGACCGTGTCTGGATACGTGCGCCGGTTCAGTTCGTCGAGCACGGTGATGACGTGGTCGCCGACGATGCGCCGGCGCTCGCGGGTGTCGATGAGCTGGCCCACGTCGAAGGACAACTGCGCCTTGAGCCGGGCTTGCACGAAAACGCGCCACACGTCGAGCATGCTCGTTTCGTCGACGAGGGTGAAGTCGGTGTTGGTGTAGTTGCGGCCCAGCTCGCGCGGGGGCAGGCCCGTGCCTTGGAGCGCGATGTGGGACCCGTCGGTATACAGGCAGGGCGCGCCGGCCGCGGCCGCGATGTCCGAGTTGCCGGTCGCGTCGATGACGGTGTTGGCCAGCACGACGCCGCGGCCCTCGGGTGTCGCCACGACCGCGCCGACCACGCGGTTGCCGCTCACCACCGCACCGCTGCCCATGCAGCCGAACCACACCTCGCCGCCGGCGTCGAGGATCTGCCGTCGCCACCACTCCATGCGCGGTTCGATAGCCCAACTCCTGCCGCCGGGCACTTCCTTGGTGAAGCCGACGCGGTTGCCCCAGTAGTAACTGCTGATCGCGCCGAGCGTGCCCACGCCGCCGAGGCCGTGGAGCATCTCGACCACGAGCGTCTTGGCGCCTTGCCGCGCCGCGGCGATGCCGGCCGGCGCGCCGGCCGTGCCGCCGCCGATGACGACCACGTCGTACTCGCCGAGCACCGGCAGCGCCCGCGCGGGTTGTGGGATCGTCGGCAGCCGCTGGCCCGGGCGCAAGCCATCGAGGAACTCACGCACCTCGCCCGCGGCCGCGGCTTTCGCGGCCGAGCCGGCGACTCGCACGCGGTCGCGCTTGGGCAGCGCAGTCGCTTGCGCGGCCGCGGCCGCGCCCACGCGCTCGCCCACGCGCATGAACGCCATCGGCCGCAGCAGCTTCGCGGCCTGCGCCCGCGGCGCGTCCGCGCACCCGTTGAGCACGAGCAGGCGGTTCAGGCCCTTGGGCCGGAACGCGCGCATCTCGACGCGCTCCGGGCCCGGCCATTCGCCCGTTGCCGCGGACCAGCCCTCGACGTGGTCCGGGGGAACCTGGAACAGCGTGTCCGACGCGAACTGCTGCTCGGGGTGGTACGTGAGGTCCCGCGCCAAGTGCTCCGCGCGCATGCGCTCCGCGAGGCTGCCGTCCTTCATGCGGATGCGGAGCGTGTACGCGTAGAGGTCGTACGTCTTGCTCCGGCGCGTGTACCCCTCGCCTATCTTCCGCACGGCGACTCCCTCGCCGGTGCGCGGCTCTCCGCCCACGACGACGCGCGTGAACGTCTGCTCGCCCGCGGCATAAGGAGTGAACTTCGCTCCGGCCATGCGCGCGACGGCCGCGCGGTCCGTCGCGTCCACGATCACCTTGGCCACGACTGCCTGCCGGCCCGCGCGGTTGGCCATGACGATGCCGGCCAGGTTCCCGTCTGCGTCGCGCAGCACGTCCGCGACTTGGCACGCGTAGAGGAACTTCACCCCGGCCTTGAGCAGCGCGGCGTCGAGCGACTTCTTGACGGTGAGCGGCGTGAGCAGCGTCACCGCGGGCTTGGGCGCGGCGCGCCTCCCCTTGACCGTGACCGCGATCTCGCCCACGAGCACGCGGCCCGAACCTTTGGCGCACTCGAAGTCGAAACGCAGGTAGCGCGCGGTCGTGTCGAGCTTCGCGGGCAGCACGAGCGCGGGGACATGGTCGTTGCCGGCCGGCGGGTGGGTGTTCTTGATCTCGGCGACCGGACGCCACTGCTTTCCGTCTCGGCTCGCATGGATGGTGATGAGCCGGACCTGGTAGTCCCTGTTGTGATAGAGCATCGTGAACGCGCGCTCGACCTTCCGCACCTTCCCCAGGTCCAGGGTGATCTTCGCGCCGCCATCGTACTGCACGCTCTGCTGGGCCGCGCTCGCCCACTGCTGGTCGTGCAGCAGCGACGGAGTCTTGGTGTCTTTGTGCCTGCCCACCGATGGCCGGTCGGCCTGGTAGGTGAACGCCGCGAGCGCCTCGTCCTTGTCGAGCGGCAACGGCCGGCGCTGCTTGGCGAGCATCGCGTCGCCGAGCCGCGTCAAGGGCTTCTCGTCGGGGTTGATCCACAGCCGCAGCGGCCCGGCCATGTCCTCGCCGAGGTACGGCCGGGGCGCGGCGAGGAACACGCTGGCGCCGTCGGCCTTTGCCTGCAATGCCGCGGCCACCGCGGCCGTGCTGCCGCCCACCACGACCACGTCCACTTCATACGCGACCGGCACACGGCGAGCGGATTCGGCGATGAAGCGTTGCGCTGGAGCGGCGACGGTGAACGAGATGATCGCGGCGAGTGCGTACGGAGTCATGGGCGTTCCTCACGTCTGGATCAGGCGGGGCGCGCGATTGTAGCAGATCGCTGTGCAGCGGGCGATTGAGCTGATGGCACGCCACGAATGGGAGCGGCCGTCCAGCGCCGCAGCCATCATTGACCCTGTGCCGCGCGCCGGTTACGATTGAGGCATGTGCAGGCGCGACGAGCGGGGACATGAACCAAGGGCGCGAAGCGCCCGACTTCGTGTCCCCAGACGAGTCAACCGCACGCTGGCCCATCACCCTCACCCCCCACGCCCATGGCCTCCACAGCATCCTCGCTCCTGGAGCCCGATTTCCTCGCCAAGCTTGAGCGCTTGAGCTTCATTACCCGGCGGCTGTTCAAGGGGCGCATGAAGGGCGAACGCCGCAGCAAGAAGCTCGGCGTCAGCGTCGAGTTCGCCGACTACCGCGACTACGTGCCTGGGGACGACCTCCGCTTCATCGACTGGAACATCTACGGCCGGCTCGACCGCCTGCTGCTCAAGCTGTTCATGGAAGAGGAAGACCTCTTCATCTACCTCATTGTGGACACCAGCGAGTCCATGTCGTTCGGCGAGCCGTCGAAGCTCGACTATGCCAAGCGCGTGGCCGCGAGCCTGGGCTACATCGGGCTCACGAGCATGGAGCGCGTGAACGTGAGCGCGTTCGCCTCGGAACTCTCCCCCGCGCTGCCATCCACGCGTGGCCGGGCCGGCGTGTGGCGGCTCTTCGAGTCGCTCTACGGGCTCGAAGCCAGCGGCGAGACGTCGCTCGCCAAGTCGCTCCAGGACTTCGCGCTGCGTTTCTCGCGGCCGGGCATCGTCGTAGTGCTCTCCGACTTCCTCGATCCCGCGGGGTATGAGGAGGGCATGAAGTATCTCCTGCGCCGGAGCTTCGAGGTCTGCGCCATCCACACGCTCGCGCCGGAGGACGTGGAGCCGCCCGTGTCCGGCCACCTGCGGCTCTACGACTCGGAGACGAACGAGTTCACCGAGATCACCGCGAGCGAAGCGCTCATGAAGACGTACCGGCGCACGTACGACGCGTTTACGTCGTCGCTCAAGGACTTCTGCACCCGCAACGGCATGGCGTACATGCAGACCACCACGGACCAGCCGTTCGACAAGCTTGTGCTCGAATCGCTGCGACGCGGCGGCATGCTGCGGTGAGGGAGACGAATTGAAGATTGAAGAGCAGGAATTGAAAAATGCAAAGTGGATGGACAGCTCCCGCATGCTCCCGCATGCTGGCGCATGCGGCTACCACCGTCAATTTGCACTTTCCAATTCCTGCTCTTCAATCCTCAATCTCTCCCTCTGCGATTGGTTCCCTCTGAGACCTGACAGATGAGCTTCTTGTCACCACTGATGTTTTGGTTTGCGCTGCTGCTGCCGGCCATCATCGTGCTGTACTTGCTGAAGCTCAAACGGCAGCACGTCGTGGTGCCGAGCCTGCTGCTGTGGCGCAAGAGCATCGACGACATGAAGGCCAACGCGCCGTTTCAACGGCTGCGCAACAACCTGCTCATGTGGCTTCAGTTGCTCATCCTCGCGCTGCTCGTATTCGCGCTCGCGCGGCCCATGATCCAGCAGCTCAAGGTCGGCGGCAAGGAACGCGTCGTGCTCATCGACACGTCCGCGAGCATGAAGGCCACCGACGTGAAACCCACACGGCTCGGCGTGGCCAAGGAGGCCGTGCGCAAGCTCGTGCGCGACATGGGCCGGGGCGACTCGATGATGCTCATCTCCTTCGGTGGCCAAACAAGCGTGCGCTCGACCCTGTCCTCCGACAAGGCCCTGCTGCGCCGGGTCGTGGACGACCTGAAGGCCACGGACGAGCGCACGCGCATCTGCGACGCGATGGCCATTGCCGCGTCCGTGGCCAAGACATCGCCCACCGCGGAAGTGCTCATCCTCAGCGACGGCCGCATCGAGGACCTGGCCGACGTGCCGAGCGTGCCCAGCAAAGTCACCTTCGTGCCCATCGGCAAGAAGGGCCGCAACGCCGCGGTCACCGCGTTTGAGATTCGTCAGCCCGTAGCGGATCAATCGACCTATTCCGCATTCGTCAAGATCGACTACTTCGGCGACGCGGCCGCGCAGACCGTGCTGAAGCTCACGAACAACGAGCAACTCGCGGGCGCGCGGGAGCTGACATTGAAGCCGGGCGAGTCGCAGGCGGTCACGTTCGAGGATGTGACGCTCGAGGAGGGCGTCGTGTCCGCGGCGATCGAGTTGAAGGACGACCTGGCCGCGGACAACGTCGCCCGGTGCGTGCTCGTGCCGCGGCGCCGGATCGAAGTGCTGCTGGTGGCCGAGGAGAACTATTTTCTGGAGAAGGCGCTCACGCTCGAGCGGGAGGTGTCGCTGACCAAGACCGCGCCCGAGGGCTACCAAGGGCCGCAGGGC
>JAJRTI010000858.1 GCA_024278415.1 Planctomycetota bacterium
CCAATCGAAAATCGGCAATCGCAAATTGACAGTCACCCCCGCGCGTCTCCTCGCCGCGGCGATCACGATCTTCTGGGCGGCCATGATGACCGCGCTCGTCAAGCGCGAGATCGTGCCGGCGTGGTTCGGCGCGGCGCCCGTGAGCTACGAGGCCCTGCTGGCGCGGAACGAACTTGCGCGGCGCTCTAGGATGGGCATCTACTTCCGGCGCCGGCGCATCGGCGCGGTCGAGACGTACGTCCAGCGCGCCCGCGGCCGCACGATCCATATCTCGTCGCGCATGAGGCTGGCCATGGGAGAGTTGAAGCTCCCGCTTGTGGGCGCGCTTGGCTCCGTCACGACCCTCTTCACGGCCGAAGTGGACGAAGACGACGGCCTGCGGCAATTCAGCATCCACGTGGGCGGCCCGTTGGAGATCCGCATCGAAGGCAGGGTCGAGGGCGACCGCCTCTGGTTGGTCTCAGAGTTCTCGGGCACGCAGACAGAAGAAACCAGCATCCCCTTCGACCCGCACACGATCATGTCCAACGCGCTGTCGCCGTTCCTCGGCGTGCGGGATCTGCACGTGGGCAAGGAGTGGAGCTTCGCCGCGCTCGACCCCCTCACGCGGCGGGTGAAGATCGTGAGGCTCAGGGTCACAGGCCGGGAGACGCTCACGCTCGACGGCCGGCCGTTCGACGTGTTCGTGGTCGAGGCCGCGCAGGGGCCGCTTCAGTTCCGCTCGTGGATCACGCCAGAGGGGGAAGTCGTGCGGCAGGACACCCCCTACGGCATCTCGCTGCGCCGGGAGGAGGCCCAGTGATCTCGCTGCGAAACGTGCGCAAGTGCTACGGGCCCAAGGTGGCGGTGGACGGGCTCTCGCTGGAGGTCGCGCCTGGCGAGTTGTTCGCGTTCCTCGGCCCGAACGGCGCCGGCAAGACCACCACCATCAAGATGCTTGCCGGCCTGCTATGGCCCGACGCAGGGGAGATCGAGATTGCCGGCATCAACGTGCGAGACAACTCCCTCGCGGCCAAGGCCGCGGTCAGCTACGTGCCCGACCAGCCGTACGTGTACGACAAGCTTTCGGGCCGCGAGTTCCTCCAGTTCGTCGGCGAAATGTACGGCATGCCGAGCGCCGCGGCCGCCGCGGCCATCGCCGAGTGGGCCGCGCGCTTCGAGTTGGGTGAGTTCCTCGACGATCTATGCGAGAGCTACTCGCACGGCATGAAGCAGCGCACGGTGCTGACCGCGGCGCTCCTGCACGACCCGAAGGTGCTCCTCGTGGACGAGCCCATGGTCGGGCTCGACCCCAGGAGCGCGCGGCTTGTGAAGCAAATCCTGAGGGAGCGCGTCGCGGCCGGCGCGGCGGTGTTCATGTCCACGCACACGCTCGACGTCGCGGAGGAGGTGGCCGACCGCATCGGCATCATCAACCTGGGCCGGCTGGTCGCGGAGGGCACACTCGACGAGCTGCGCGATGTCGCCCAGACCCACGGCCGCCTGGAGGAGGCGTTCCTGCGCATCACGGAGGGCCAAGCGGAGCAGGACGCATGAGCGACCTTGCCACGCTGCTGCGCCTGCGCCTAGCCATCGGCCGCAACACGCTCCGCGCGCTCCGCTACGAGTCGCGGCTCAAGATCGTGTTCGTCACCCTCTTTGGCTTCGCGGTGTGGGTGGGGCTGTTTGGGGGATTCTTGAGCGGGTTCCGCTTCATATCCTTCCACATCCCCGAACTCAAGGACGTGCTCGTGGAGCACCTGCTGCTGCTGTTTTTCATGACGCTGCTCGTCATGCTGGCGATCAGCACGGGCATCATCGCGTACGCCTCGTTTTTTGTGTCGAGGGAGACGGCGTTCCTTGCGGCCACTCCGACGCGCTTCGAACACATTTTTTCGTACAAGCTTGTCGAGTCGCTCATGTTCAGTTCGTGGGCCATGCTCATCCTCGGCGCGCCGCTCATGATCGCGTACGGCATCGAAGCCAAGCAGGGGCTTTTCTACTACGTCGTGAGCGTCACCTTTATTGGCCTATTCGTTCTCATCGCCGCGGAAATCGGCGGGCTCACGGCCATGATGATTGCGCTCCACGCGCCCCGGCTTCGCAAGCGCGCGGCCTTGGCGGTCGCGGCCGCGGCGGTCATCGTCGCGGGCGTGGTGGGCATTCGCACCTTCGCGGGCATCTCGGCGATGCACGCACCGCCCGATCTCTGGGCCAAGACCGTCCTCGACCGGCTCAGCTTCTGCCAGAACCCCCTGCTGCCCAGCTACTGGGTCGCCCGCGGCGTCTCGTCGGCCGCGTTGGGCCGGTGGGGCGACGTCGCCTTCTACTGGCTCCTCACGCTCAGCAATGCGCTCTTCGGTTTCGTCGTGTGCTATGGGTATGCGACGCGGCGCTTCGAGCGCTGCTGGTTCGCCGCGCAGTCGCCCGAGCGCCGGCCGCGCATCCTGCGCCAGGCATGGTGCTACTGGCTCGTGGATCGCGTGTTGTGCATGCTGCGCCCATCGCTGCGGTTGCTCGTGGTCAAGGACGTGAAGGCGTTCCTGCGCGACCCCGTGCAGTGGTCGCAGGCGCTCATCTTCTTCGGCTTGCTGTTCGTGTACATCATCAACCTGCGCAACCTGAGCTACGACATCGAGAGCCCGTACTGGCAAAACCTGATCTCGTTCCTCAACTTGGCCGCGACGAGCCTCACGCTTTCGACCTTCACCGGCCGTTTCGTGTTTCCGCTGCTGAGCCTCGAAGGCCGGCGCTTCTGGCTCTTGGGGTTGCTGCCGGTGGAGCGCCGCGGGATACTCCTGGGCAAGTTTGTGTCCAGCCTGCTCGGCACGCTCATCATTAGCTTGAGCCTGATCCTGCTCAGCGACGGCATGCTCCACGTCGGTTGGACCATGGTCGTGCTACACGTGGCCCTCGTCGTGATGATCTGCTGCGGCCTGAGCGGCATTGCGGTGGGCCTCGGCGCCATGTACCCGAACCTGCGCGAGGAGAGCCCGTCGAAGATCGTGTCCGGCTACGGCGGCACGCTCACGCTGATCCTCAGCATGGTCTACATCGGCCTCATCATCATGCTCGCCGCGGCGCCTTGCCATCTCTACCTCGCCAAGGGCATAATCACGCGTCAGGTCTTTGTCGTATGGCTTGGAGTCGCCGGCTCGGTAGCCGTGGCGTTGTCCATCGCCGCGACCCTCGTGCCCATGATCGCCGGCGCCCGCGCGTTCGAGCGGATGGAGTTCTGAGACTGTAGGTCTGAACGTACGTCGTGAACCGAGCATCCATTCCAGAGGCGCACCGGCGCAGAGCACAGATGCGCTGAAGGCGCATCACATCCTAGCCCAGTGCAAGCTCGTTCGCCCGCGTCCGCGGGCGAACGAGCTTGCACTGGGAAGGAGACCGACAACAAGCAGGCGACGCTGAAAGCGTTGCACAAACGCGGCCAGGCGGCCTTGTGGAACGCCTTCAGCGTTCCCTGGCCCGGTGCCGATGCGGACCCAGCGCGGCGCCGCGCAGGGCGCGGCTTGCACTGGGCTATGTTGTGGCAGCCCTTCGGGCTGCGGAGTCCGCGATGCGTTGCACGCAGCCCAAGAGTGGGGACATTCGTTGTGAACCTCCTGAATGAACTTTCGAGACTCCAGAAGGCACGGCGTCGTGATACGTACGACCGTAGCTGCACCCAGCTCCAAGGCCCTTCCCATGCACCTCGCACTCAAAACGTCTCTCTGCCTAAGCCTCTGCTGCCTGACTCTCCCCTGCGCCGGCAGCGACTGGCCCCACTGGCGCGGGCCGAGCCGCGATGGCAAGGTGACGGCGCCCTCGGGCTGGGACGCAGGCGCATGGCCGCCGGGCGCTGCGCTGTGGCGCCGGAACGTGGGCGTGGGCTCCACGTCGCCCATCGTGGCCGGCGGACGCGTCTACACCATGGGATGGCAGGGCAACCGCGACACGGTCTTCTGCCTGGACGCCGCCACAGGCAAGGTCATGTGGCGACAGTCCTACGCGTGCCCTAAGTATGGCCGCCATGCCGTGGGCGACCAGGGCCTCTACCGCGGCCCCACGTCGACGCCCGAGTACGACGCCGAGACCGGCTACCTGTACACGCTCAGCACGGACGGCCATCTGAATTGCTGGGACACGAAGCGCCGCGGCGCGCGCGTCTGGGGCCTCAATCTCTACGACACGTTCCGCATCGGCCCGCGGCCGGCGGTGCCTGGAAGCGGCAAGCACGGCCGGCGGGACTACGGCTACACGACCGCGCCGCTGGTGCGCGGCGAGTGGCTTATCGTCGAGGTCGGCTCGCGCGACGGCAACCTGATGGCCTTCGATAAGCGCACGGGCAAGCGCGTGTGGGCGTCGGAGTCCAAGGACTACGCCGGCCACACGGGCGGGCCTGCGCCCATGGTCGTCGAAGGGGTGCCGTGTGTCGCCGTGCTCACACACTCCAATCTGCTCGTGGCAAGACTGGACAGGGGCAACGAAGGCAAGACGGTCGCCGAATACCCATGGGCGACAAGGTTCGCGAACAGCATCGCCAGCCCGGCCGTGCACGGCAACAGCGTGCTCATCACCTCGGGCTACAACCACAAGGCCATGTGCCGGCTGGACGTGACGTTGCGGGGCGCCAGGAAGGTATGGGAGGTGGCCCCGCACTCGAAGGTCTGCACGCCCATCATCCACAAGGACCGCATCTACTGGGCCTGGCGCAAGATCTACTGCCTCGACTTCGCGACCGGGCGAGAAATCTGGAGCGGCCCGGGCCGCGGCGACCCGGGGTCGTGCATTTTGACGGCGGACGAGCGGCTCATCGCGTGGGTCAACTACGGCGACCTGATCCTGGCCGAGACAGCCGAGCGGTCGCCGGGCGCGTACAAGGAACTCTCGCGCAAGCGCCGCGTCTTCCGCACGCACGCGTGGCCGCACGTGGCGCTGGCCGGCGGCCGGCTCTACTGCAAGGACCGCGCGGGCAACCTGGCGTGCTTCCGGCTCTCACGGGCCGGGAAGTGACCCTACTTCAGCCGCTTGATCTTGATGTTGCGGAACCAGACCTTGTGCCCGTGGTCTTGGAACCCGATGTGCCCGGTGCGCGGCATGTCCTTGTACGCGGTCCTGAACTTGTTCTTCGAGCCGTCGGGGTTCTTGCGCGGCTCGGTCCACTGGTTGAGGTCGACCTCCAGAATCTTCTCCCCGTTGAGCACGACCGTGATCCTGTTGTCGTCCGCGGTGAGCGTCATGTGCTGCCATTCGCCGGCCGGCTTGGCCGCGTTCTTGGTGGGCGCGGCACAGTCGTAAAGCGCGCCGAGGTCGTGCTTGCCGGCCTTGCGGCCGTACGAGTCGAGGATCTGGATCTCCATGCCGCCCTGGACCGCGTTGCGCGGGTTGGTGCGGAAGAAGAGACCGCTGTTCGCCTTCTTCGACACCTTGAAGTCGAAGTCGATCACAAAGTCGTCGAACTTCTCCTTGGTCCAGATGTAGCCGCACGGCGGCAGGCACTCCAGCGAGCCGTCAGCCGCGACGTGCCACTTGCCGGGCGCGATGAGGTTGCCCTTCTTGTCCTTCCTGGGTTTCCTCGGTTGCCAACTCCAATGCGCGGCGATGTCGGCCTCGGAGCCGCCGAAGAGCGTGATCCATTCACCTGCCTCCGCGGCTTGCACGCGCGGCGCGGCCGGGAACAGGGCCATGGCGAGCGCAAACAGCAGCACAGCAGACGCGAACGAGCGGAAAGTCATGGGAAACTCCTCCGTGAGGCCGGTGATTCAACGCCAGCAATAGCAATCAGGATATCCGCCGCCCCCACGTCGGGTCAACCCCCTGCCTGGGGCCGCTTGTCTTCGGGAAACGTCGCACCGAACGCAAATCCGCCCTTCATGCGCCAAAGCAGGAAGTAGCCCCACTTGCTGACTCCGTTGGCGATTTGGTCGCACACGAGGTGGTGGCTGAAACCGATGAGCAGGCCCACCAGCCAGGGGTTCCACGCGGTAGCCCATGCGAGCCCGGCCCAGAGCGCGAGCCACTCCCAGCCGTGGAGTATCAGCACGGCCCGCTCGAACTGGTGGCCGTGGCACACGCGGAAGAACTCCTTCACATCGATCCGCCACCCGTACTCCCGCATGTAGTCGTAGAAGTGGTCCAGGTCGATGAACACGCCGGACACAAACGACGCGGCCGCAAGCTCCGGCGACTTGAAGGCCGCGTAGAGCCCTCCCGATACGACGGCGGACACGGCAGCGTGGTGTTGGAGTTTCATGGCAAGAGAAAGGGGACAGCCCGGCATGGGCTGTCCCCGCATAGTCCTGTGGGTAGCCGAATGCGCCAGCATTCGGGAACACGACGCGTCCCAAGCGCCCGCAGCCTGGCGGCTGCGGCTGCCGGCGATAGGGGCGCCCGTAGTGCGACCCGTGAGGGTCGCCTCTGAGCCTGAGGGGACGGCCCACATGGGACAATCCCCTGCGGGCTAGCTGACGCGCTTGGGCCGCGAGGGCTGGCCGGTGCGCGCGGACTCGTAGATCGCGTCCATGAGTTCGCACTGCACGATGCCGTTGCTTGCGGACGTGCGCGGCTCTTGCTTGCC
>JAJRTI010000859.1 GCA_024278415.1 Planctomycetota bacterium
GTCCGCAACCCTGGGCTAGAAGACAGAAGCCCGTTGGGCTTCGGGATTGCGCTTCCGTTGGTTGAAGCGTAATCCCGCAAAGGGCGTGATGTCCAAAGCCCGGCGATTGTGGCACTTGGCTGAAGTGTTACCCACGAGTAAGACCACGAGTAAGACCACGAGTAAGACTATGAGTAAGACTATGAGTAAGACTATGAGTAAGACTATGAGTAAGACTATGAGTAAGACTATGAGTAAGACTATGAGTAAGACCAAGAGTAAGACTATGAGTAAGACTATGAGTAGGAACGGCGGCGCGGCCGCCTCTTTCCCCCATTCGTTGTCTATCTGAATTCGTTGGAAGCATCACGTCTTGCTGAACAGCGCCCACGGAGTCCATCATGACCGCCAAACGTGAAGCAAATCCTAAAGCCGAGATTCTCGTTGACGGCGCGAAAGTGCCGGCGAACCCCTTTGTGCAGGAGATCATTGGCGCGAGCGTGCTCGCCATGGTGCGCCAACTGAAACGCACGCCGGACGAGCCGGCAACGGTGGAGATCAAGGTGACGGTCGGCAAGTAGCGTGGTCTGAACGCCACCGTCAGGCCCTTTGTAGTAGGGCGATTTATCGCCCGTCGGCCGCCCGGGAGAAACGGGCGATAAATCGCCCTACTACGAGCCTCGCCGCCCCGCGCCCCACACATCGACAATCCCAGAGCTTCGGGATCGTTCCGGCGGCGCTAGGCTTCCATCATGTTCCCCCAGGAGGTGAGACAGAAATGAGCGCCCCTCGCGAGAGACAGCCGATCCGCGTCGTGAACAGCGTGGCCCCCATCCGCATCTGCGATAACGGAGGATGGACCGACACGTGGTTCGCCGAGTACGGCCGCGTTTTCAACATCGGCGTCTATCCTTATGCCGAAGTGCAGATGAAGGTCTACGCCTACGAGGGCCAGAAGGACCGTATCGTCATCAACGCGGAGAACTACGGACAGCGTTACGTGGTGAGCACGGGATCCCACGGATGGGACCACCACCCGCTGCTCGAAGCGGCCATCGAGTACATGCGCATCCCCGACGACGCCGCGTTCGAGGTCACGATCTTCTCAGAGGCGCCCAGCGGATGCTCCACCGGCACGTCCGCCGCGGTCACCGTCGCCCTCATCGGCGCGCTCGACACGCTCACGCCCGGCCGCATGACGCCCCATGAGGTCGCGCTGACCGCGCAGAAGATCGAGACCGAGATGCTCCACCAACAGTGCGGCATCCAGGACCAGCTCTGTTGCGCGTACGGCGGCATCAACTACATTGAGATGTACCAATACCCCCACGCGTCGGTGTCTCAGATCCACGTGCCCAACTCGATCTGGTGGGATCTGGAGCGCCGGCTGCTGCTCATCTTCCTCGGCAAATCCCACAGCTCCTCCCAAGTGCACGAGAAGGTCATCAAGGAACTGGAGGACGAGGGCCCGTCGTCCAAGCGCATCGACGACCTGCGACAGACCGCGCCCAAGGCCCGCGACGCGATCTACGCGGGCGACTTCGACGCGCTGGGCCGGTCCATGATCGAGAACACCGACGCCCAGGGCCGGCTGCACAGCGACCTCATCAGCCCCGACGCGCACACCATCATCGACATCGCCAAGAAACGCGGGGCCGTGGGCTGGAAGGTCAACGGCGCGGGCGGCGATGGCGGGTCGATCACCCTCCTGTGCGGCACGTCATCCTTCGAGAAGCGCTGCTTGATTCGGGAGATCGAAGAAGCCAGCGAATTGTTCCAGAACATCCCCATCTACCTCAGCCGCTTCGGGCTGCGGACGTGGGAGACGCGGTAGGAGCGCGGCGCCAGGCTTGGCCGGATCCGGTAGCCTTGACGCTTCCGCGGCTGTTGCTGCCGGGGTATAATGGGCTCGTCTTCGAGAGATTGTCACCGAAGAACCCTGCATGACGGAGAACTCCCAATGAAAGTTCCAGTCGAACTGCCGACGGAGGCCGTAGGCTTTTCGGACGAGGAGATTCAGCAGGCCGTCCGCATTGGCGTGCGCGAGATGCGCATTGAAAAGGCGCTGATGCTCCTCCGCAGGGAAGCGGCCTCAATCTGGAAGGCCGCCGAGGTGGCCGGACTCCCGCTGAGAGACATGATCGAAGAGGCCCGGAGACGAGGGGTCGAGCCGCCGCTGACGGACGAGATGGTTGAGGAGCTTACGGCTTGATCGTCGTCAGCAACGCCGGCCCATTGATCGCGCTGGGGAAGCTGGGCAGACTCGACCTGCTGGAGAGGCTTTACGGCACGGTGCTTGTGCCACAGCAAGTGTACGAGGAAACTGTCTCGTCGGGCAAGGCGCACGGGGCGGCGGACGCCAGGGTCATCGGTGACTCGTTCGTGCGAGGATACCTTCAGACGCAGGCGGTCCAACTGGACAAGCTGCTCGCCCACACGCAAATCCATGAGGGCGAGCAAGCGACCATCGAACTCGCGATCAAGGCGGGTGCGGCTCTCACGCTAATCGACGATGCCGCGGCCAGGGATGTTGCTCGGCAGTACAATCTCCATGTGAAGGGCACGCTTGGCGTCATCGTTGAGGCATTCAAAAGGAGCACCATCGTAAGAGGTGAAGCCCTGGTGATGGTCGAGCAACTCAA
>JAJRTI010000860.1 GCA_024278415.1 Planctomycetota bacterium
ACCATTGGTCCGCCGCTGTTTTCCAAGACGATGTTGTGCCCGTTCCTCGACACGTACGCGGACTTCGTGTTGCGCGGGGAAAGCTACGAGGCCAAGGGGCCCGACGACCCGTACGTGCGCTACGTCGCGGCCGGGTACCGCGTCTCGAACGCGATTGGCATGATGAAGGGCAACAAGTGGAACGTGGACGCTAAGACGCAGATACGGGTCATGCTGAGCTACAACGGCCGCTGCCGCTGGGGCACGTACCCGCGCAAGAACGCGGAGGGTGAATACGTCTGGCCCGGCCAGAACGGCCCGCTCGCCGGCCTCTGGGTCGATTCGTACTTCCCCGCGTTGATGCGTCTGGAGCGGGAATGGCGCGCGGGGCGGTGGAAGCCTTGAGGATTTCTGAAGTTCGATTGCTGATTGCCGATTGGGTCCGCTCCGCTCGCGCGCCTGGTGCTGCTCATGCCCACCGCGCGTTTGTAGCACGCTCGTAAGAGCGTCTCTGCCCGGGGATGCGGCAAGGTCCAGAGCGGAACGCACTGACGTGCGTGCTACAAGCGGGGGGCTACTCTCCCCCGAAGCGCTGGAGCATTTTCTCGTGGTTTGCAAAGGCCGCGTCGCCCGCGTCGGTGAACTCGCCGAGATACTCGTCGACCGTCTTCGCGGCGAGCCACAGCTTGAACTCTTCGGCGAGGATCAACGCCTCCGCCGCGCAAGCCACTTCGGTCGCGCCGGAGTAGTCCAGGGGCATCTCCTCGAACGTCTCGGTGTGGTACGCCCGCGTGTAGAGGTTCGTCTCTGGGTTCGGGCCGAATTGGAACACCTTCGTGATGTGGGGGAATGCCGTGACGAAGCCGATGCCCTCGGGCTTGAATTCGCGCAGCCGAGCCACGAACTCGTCTTGCGTGCGGCCACAGTGCGCCCATTCGTATTTCGCCGGCTCGTCTCGGCCGACAATGTCGACGAAGTACACCTTGGACGCACACCGGGTTTCGTGAAACGGGACGAGTTCCTTGCCCACGACCTTGGAGGTATAGGGCTTGCCTTTCTTGATCTTGAGCATGGTTGGGTCTCCGCCTGAGTGGGGTGGTGTTAGACGCGTAGCGGCATTCGCCAGCATGCGGGGCAACCGGTGAGTGACTCACGGAACGCCTGCATTCTGGCGAATGCGGCTACCGCGCAAGCGAAACACGCATAAGGCTGGCGCGCCGCGTGCGGGAGCGTATCAAGGCTGCACTGGCTGAGCAAGCGTGCATGGCTGCGCCGCATTTGAGCGCTGCCCGCT
The DNA here is from genome assembly GCA_024278415.1 of Planctomycetota bacterium. The sequence goes on from JAJRTI010000860.1 coordinate 1,274, forward strand.
GGGCGCCATCCTTGAATGGCCGGCTGCGCGGCTGTACAATATCGCAGCCTTGCCCGCAATGGCCGCCCCACGGACGGCTTTCCTGCCGCAAACTCCGCATGAAACGCCCCGCGCAACTATCGCTCCTTGGGTTTGCCTCGGCCATTGCTGTGGGCACAGCCTTGCTTCTGCTGCCCATCAGCACGCGCAGTGGCAGCCTCTCACTCGTGGACGCCCTCTTCACGGCCACGTCGGCGGTGTGCGTCACGGGCCTGATTGTTGTCGACACGGGGCAGTACTTTACGCCGTTCGGCCAGTTTGTCATTATGCTGCTGATCCAAGTGGGCGGCTTGGGCATCATGACCATTTCGACGGGCTTGCTCATTGGGCTGGGGCGCCGGGCTTCGATTCAAGCCAAGATGGCCATGGCCGAGGACATGGCGGTCATGCGTGTGCGAGACCATCGCTACCTGGTGCGGAGCGTGGTGCTGCTTACGTTGGGGTTCGAGGTGGTGGGTTTTGTTTGCTTGCTGCCCGTGTTTTGGCGAGAGCACGGTTTCCTTCGTGGCGCGTGGCTGGCCGCGTTCCACGCGGTGTCTGCGTTCTGCAACGCGGGCTTTTCGCTCTACTCGGACAGTCTGTGCGCGTATCGGACGAACCTGTGGCTGAACGTGGTGGTGTGCGCGCTCATCGTGGCCGGGGGCATCGGGTTCGTCGTGCTGTGGGATCTGTGGCAGTGCCGGCCTCGGGGGGATGCGCACCGCAGCCGGCTCACGCTCCACACGAAGCTCGTGCTCTCGGCCACTGGGGTGCTGATTGTCGCGGGTACGCTCCTCGTCTGGGGCATCGAGCGCAACGTGTCGCTGGCCGGCATGGGCTGGTTTGGGCAGTTGCAGTGCGCGTTCTTCCAGTCCGTGACTGCGCGCACGGCTGGCTTCAACACCATCGCCATCGATCAGATGAGCAACGCGACGCTCTTCATCTTGGCGATGCTCATGTTCGTGGGCGCGTCGCCGTGTTCCACGGGCGGCGGGATCAAGACGACGACGGTGGCGGTGCTCGTGGCGGTCGCGCTCTCCCGGTTCCGCGGGCGCGAGTCCGCGTCCATTGCCAAGCGCCGCGTGCCGGCGAACGTCGTGTCGCGGAGCGTGACGCTCGCGTTGGCGGCCACGGTGCTGGTGTGCCTGTTCACTGCCATGCTCATGATCGTGGAGCAGGGGGAGGTGGCGCACGTGCAAAGCCGCGGCATGTTCCTCTCCCTGTTCTTCGAGGCGGTCTCCGCGTTCGGCACGGTGGGGCTCAGCATGGGCGCGACCAGCACGCTGAGCGTGGCGGGCAAGCTGCTCGTGACCCTCCTCATGTACATCGGCCGCGTGGGGCCAGTCGCGCTGATGCTCGCGCTCGCCAAGCGCGAGGGCGCGGACCCGATTCGCTACCCCGATGAGTCGGTGGTGATTGGGTAGGGGGGGGCAGAATGGTTGATGGGTAATGGGGGCCGTTCACTCAGCCAGCCGGAGATCGCGAATGCCCGCGTCGAGGATCATAGCGAAGTGGGCATCCCTGGCATAGATGGGCACACCATGGTGGAGGCTGGCTGCCGCGACGAGCAGATCATCCCGCGGCACAGTGATGCCCTTCTGCCTCAACATTTGCTCCATGTCGCCCGCTCTTCCCCAGCATGCCAGCGGGAAGTCCAGACAGGTGCAGAAGCTCAATGCCCTTCGTATTGCGCGCTTTTCCGATTTCCGTGCGCCGGACCACAGTTCGAGCAAGACCGGGCCACAGTACGCTGCATCCGCACTGTCGATGTAAGCCGCCACTCGGGCCTTGGCCTCGGGCTCACCTCTGCTGCGGAAGAACTCGATCCAGGCCGACGTGTCAATGAGGGTCATACGTCCCCATCGCCTCCAACTCGTCGTTCGTCATCGAGTAGTCCGTCTTGCCGTCCAGCACATCCCTCAAGAACTGTTTCCTTTCCATGTCTTGAAGGTAAGACTTCACGACATGTCGTACAGCCGGCGAGCGCTTGGTGATACCTGTGACTCTTTGGATTCGAGCCAAATCCTTTGCATCAATATCAACGGTGATTCTCATCTTTCTGTGACCTCCATTGATGATATTTTACCTCCTCTTCGCGCACATGGCAAGTCGCTTTGCGCCCTGACCGGCCGCCGCGCTCAGAACCCCAACTCGGCCTGCACCTCGCCGATGGACTCGTCGATGATGTCCATGCACTTGGCCGCGGTCTGCTCATCCATGACGATAGGGGGGGACATGCGGAGGATGTGGCCGGCAGGGATCCACGCGAGGCCCTTGCGGAACGCGCGCTGGTACACGAGCTTGCCGGCCTCGTCGAAGGGCTCCTTGCTCGCGCGATCCTTCACCAACTCGACGCCCATGAGGCAGCCTCGCACGCGCACGTCGCCCACGATCGCGTGCCGGCGCTTCATCTGCTCGAGCCGGCCGCGGAACAGCGCCTCCAAGCGCTTCGCATGGTCGAGGAGGTTTTCGTCGAGGATCGTCTCGATCACCGCGAGCGCGGCCGCGCAAGCCATGGGGTTGCCGCCGTAGGAGGTGGACGCGGAGATCGTTTCCACGGCCGGGCCATACTTCGCGCGCGCGACCATGGCCGTGACTGGGAAACCGTTGCCCAGCCCCTTGCCAAGCGTGACCACGTCGGGCAGCGTGTCCCAGTGTTCCATGGCGAGCCACGCGCCGGTGCGGCCCATGCACGTGAGCACCTCGTCCGCAAAAAGCATGATCCCGCGCGCGTCGCACCACGCGCGCAGCTTGGGGAAGAAGTCATCCGGAGGGAAAACCGACCCGGCCCAGCCCTGGATGGGTTCCAGCACGATGGCCGCGACTTGGCCGGTCGTGCCCTCCTGCACAAACTCGTCGTAGAGCGCGAGGTAGGCGTCGGTGTGGATCGTGCCGTCGGGCTTCTTGAAGAGCGGCCGGTACGGATCGGGCCGGGGGACCATGTAGAAGCCCGGCGTGCGCGTGGGGCCGTAGCTGGGGTTCATGCGCGCGAGGCTCACCGCGTGGCCGGTCTTGCCGTGGAAGTCGCGGAAGCATGAGAGGAACTCGTGCTTGCCGCTCGCCGCGCGGCAGAGCCTGATGCCGGCCTCGACCGCGGTCGTGCCGGAGTCGTAAAGCTGCACCGAGGAGAAATCGCCAGGGAGCACCTCCGCGAGCTTCTCCAAGAGCATCATCTTCACCGGCGTGGTGAAGTCGTGGCAGTTCATGAGCTTGTTCGCGTACCGCGCGACCGCCTCCGAGACCTTGGGGTGGCAGTGGCCCAGGTTGGTCTCGTAGATGCCGGACGAGAAGTCGAGGTACACGTTGCCGTCCACGTCGGTGAGCGTGCAGCCTTTGCCCTCTTCGAACGCGACCGGGAAGAGGCGCACCTGGGACGAGTAGCCCTTCATGATGCGGCTCGCGCGGCCATGCATCTCGTGGGACTTGGGCCCGGGGATAGCGTCGGTCACGAGCTTTGGCGTATCGTCGAGATCGACCTTGGCCCAGTCAAGCGTTTGGCTCATGCAATTGCTCCTATGTGTCTGCGCTTTCTCGCAGACTTTGCTGCGGGAAAGAGGCGGCTACGCCGCAGTTCCTACTCATCGTCTTACTCTTGGTCCTACTCGTAATCGCACGACATCGACAACAAGTTGTCGTTCGAGAGTTGATAAGCGACTCGCGTGCGCCGTAGCCGAATTCGCCAGAATTCGGGCGATCTGAGAATCGCTTGACGCCCCGCCCGCATGCTGGCGCATGCGGCTACCGCCTCATACGATTCTGGCACTCCCCGAGCATGGCCTGCGCCTCTGCCAGTATCTTCTTGTCCTGGTCGTAGACCTTGATGATCTTGGCGAAGTAGCGGTACGCGGGCCCGAACTTGCCCCGCTTCATCGCGATCTTGCCCCGCTCCAGGAGGGCCTTGTCCGTCAGTTTGAGCGCGTTCTTCGGGTCCAGCTTGGCCACTTGATCGAAGAGTTGCGCGGCCTTGTCGAGTTGGCCTTGCTTGGCATACGCCTTGGCCAGGTAGTAGCTCGCGCCGGCCACGTGCTTGCCTTTGCCGCCGGCGGCCACGACCTTCTTGAACTGTTCGAGCGCGAGGGCTGGCTCGTTCGCGTCCAGGTAGGCCAGGGCAAGGCGGTAACGCGCCGAGCCGCTGGACGGCGACACCGCGACCATCTTCTTGGCCGAGGCAATGGCCTTCTCGCGCTTGAGCACGTACTTGAGATCGGCCCTGAACTCGTGCTCAAGCCGGGGCACATCGCTAATCTTCTGCACCACCGTGCCGTTGGGCCGCATGTAGAGGAAGGAGGGGAGCTGCTTGAAGCCGTAGCTCTTCATGAGCGCCTTCATCTTCGGGTCCATGACGTTGGCCTTCGCCTTGGCGAATTGGCCCATGAGCGCCTTGAACTCCGGTTTGCTGAAAATCTCGCGCTCCATCTTCTGGCACGGCCCGCAGTAGGGCGAGGTGAACTCGATCATGATGGGCTTGCCCAGCGCCTTGCCTTGCTTCATGGCTTCGGCCACGGACGAGGCCCAGCTTGCGTCGGACGCGAGACAGGGGCTGGCCAGAGCGGCGATGAAGAACGAAGCAAACGCGGCTTGCCGGGGGCGTTTCATGGGGCTGGCTTCTTTTGCGAGGGGTTCCAGGGGGTCTTGGACAACGAGAAGAAGAGCAGCCTGAGCGCACCCAGGGCCATGCGCATCAGGCGGCCAAGCGAGCCAATGCGGCGCAAGTAGTTCAGCACCGCCTGCGGCCGGAAGTAGAAGTGGCGATACATGGAGCGGCAGGCGTCCACCAGCGCGTCGTAGGTCAAGTCCTTCGGCACGAAGACCGGCTCGTAGGAACTCATGCGGCCCCAGTCCTCCTCGAACTCGCCGAACTCCTCGATGCGCTCGCGGATTGTCGTGCCAGGGAAGGGCGTGAAGAAGGTGACGGAGAGGCCGACGAGGTCGATGGACGTGACGAAGCGCCGGGTCAACTCCAGCGTGCGAGGCGTCTCGGCCGGGTTGCCGATCATCACGTTGGCCGCGGTCGCGATGCCCGCAGCGCGCGTGGCCGACAGCACGAGGGCGAGTTGGCCGGACGTGATGTTTTTCTGAAGCAAGTCGAGAATGTGCTGCGAGCCGCTTTCGAGCCCGTAGAAGATTTGCGTGCAGCCGGTGCGCTTCAAGTGCTTGAGCAGCTCCGGGTTGATGCAGTCCACTCGGCCCGCGCAAGACCAGGTGAGCCCCTTGGCGACTTGGCGAAAGCGCTGGAGGAAGTCCATGAGCCAGCGCTGATTGAGCAGGAAGTTGTCGTCCTGAAAGTGGAAGTGCACGACCCCGCGCTGATGGTGCAATTCGTGAATCATCTGCGCGACATACTGCGGGCTGTGGCGGGTCACGCGCCGGCCGAAGATCGTGCGCGCACAAAACTCGCACTTGCCCATGCAGCCACGCGACGTGAAAAGCGAGAAAGAGGGCTCCCGCACGATGGAGTAGATGGGCAGACGGTAGAGGGAGAACGTCTCGTCCAACAGCGACCAGTCCGGCATGCCCAGCGAGTCCAAGTTGCGAATGCGCTCGCGCGGGGGCGTGAAGTGCACGGATCCGTTCGTGCGATACGCCACGCCATTCACTTCGGCCACGTCGCCGCCCTCGTCCAGGCAGCGGACGAGTTCGACGACCGTCCGTTCGCCCTCGCCCACCACAAGCGCGTCGAAGACTTCGTGCCGAAGGAGCGTCTCCTCGGCGCGGGAGGACGCGTGGGGCCCGCCCGCGAGAATCGTAACGTTGGGGTGGTCGGCCTTGATGGCC
>JAJRTI010000861.1 GCA_024278415.1 Planctomycetota bacterium
GGCCTGCGGCCGCAACCCTGGGCTAGAAGCCGGAAGCCCGTTGGGCTTCCAAACAGCGTTGCGTCAAGCGGAAACGCTGTCCATCGAACTCGCGCACGTTCATGGGGCCAACGGCTGTTGCAATCGGCTGAAGTGTTACGAGACGACTAGTGTTATACCCACGAGCATCACGCGCGGCTTTGCCTTGGCGACTTGGGGCGCGGTTCGTGTATAATCCCGTGCGCCATGTCGCCCAACTGGCGACGGCGCCGGGCACTCGACCAAGGTCTGCTATGGCGATGGTCCCCAAGCCACATCCCCTCCTGCTTCTGCTCGTGTGCGGCGCGTGCGCCGCGGCGGCTGGGCAAACGAACCTCGTCAGGAATGGCGGGTTCGAGGCTCGCAACGGGGCCGGCTCCCCCGCGGGCTGGCGCTTCTTCACGGACAAGACCGGCAAGGGAGAGGCCCGCGTCGAGGACGGAGCGCTGCGCCTCGCCAACACGTCTGACCGCGGCCGGGTGAGCCTGACGCAGACGGTGCGCGTGTGGCGCGACAGCCCGTATGAACTTCGCGTGCGCATCAAGGGTGGGACTGGCGCGCCGATCTTCCAGGTGACGGAAGACGTGCGCGGGGCCAAGGGCTACCAAAAGCGATACGACCACTATCTCGAGAGCGGGTACGCCGGGCCGTGGAAGACATTCTCCTTTAAGCTCAAGTCCGCGGCCAAGGCCACGAAGTTCCGCGTCACCTTGGGCCTGCGCAACCGCGGGGTGGCTTGGTTCGACGACGTGAGCGTGGTGTGCCTGTCCGACAAGGAGCCCCCACTCTTGGCGGAAGACCGCATCGAGTTGACGCCGTGGCGCACGAAGGACGACATTGTCGAGGGGTGGGACTGGTCGCTGCCGCCAGGCGTGAAGGCCGTCCCTTACTCCGGCGTGCATTACTCCAGCCGCGACTATCGCATGGTGCCGGGCAATCGCTGCGTGAGCGTGCGCGCGAGTTGGCGTGAGTGCGAACCGGAGGAGGGCCAGTACGACTTCGAGCCCCTGCGCCAGCGATTGGCCGACTTGCCCAAGTGGGCCGCGGGCGCGGAGCTACATGTGTACGCGTCGGTTTGGGAGACCCAGTATTTCACCGACGCGTCCCTCGCCACAGTGAAACGCACCACGCCCGGCACCGCGCCGAAGTGGCTTGTAGAGAAGTACGGCGTCCCGATCAAACCCGAAAAGCCGAAGACGAACATTGGCATGCCGTTTCAAGTCGTGAACCTCGACATCTGGAATCCGGACTACCACTCGCGCTACTTGAAGTTCGTCGATGCGTTCGGCAAGAGCGGGATCGCCCAGTCGCCGAAGCTCCTCATCGCCTACGTGCACGGCTGGTCCAGCAGCCGCGGGGAGGAGGCTGGCGGCCGGTATAGTGCCAGCGAGATTAAGTGCATGAAGGAGCGTCTCGCCGCGTGGGCGCGTGCGTTCAAGGGCGTCGAACGCAAGCTCGCGTGGGTGGGCAACCACGGCGAGTTGCTCGACTACGCGTACCGCCTGGGCATGGGCCAGCGCAACGGGTTCATCGAGATGTACATGATCCACACGAACAACCCGCAACTCGGCCAGCGCATCGACCAGGACGGCTACCTGGTCACCGACGAGTCCTGCCCGCCCATCGCCGAGAATCGGGCGTTTGGCGACGAAAACGAAGAGTACAGCCCCAAGTGGCACGTGGCGCGGTTCGGACCCGTCGAGACGTTCCGCCACCGCTACCACGAGTCCATGCTGCGCGCGCTCCAGATGCGGCGCAACTTCCTCTGGGTCGAGGGGAAGCCTTGGGTGGATTTGCCGCTGCTCGCGTACGTGAGCCTCGAGCTGGGCCGCAACGTGGCCAACGCGCCGGACGCGTGGTGCTACCTGCGCGAGAGCATCGTGCGGCACAAGGGCAAGCCTACGCCGGCGAAGAACTTCGAGCGTTGGCTCTACCAGCGCGACCGCAAGGGTTGCGTCGCGGCGCCCACGGCCAAGGTGGACATCCCCAAGCAGCAGTTCCCCCACCACCCCAAGCACAAGTACGACTACACCGCCCGGCGCACGGACCGCGCGTCCGGCAACGACCGCATCGGATTCGCACTCGACGACCGGTTCCTGTTTGGCGGCCCGCACCGCGTCGCGATCAAGGTGACGTACCACGACATCGGCAAAGCCGCCTGGGCGCTCGCGTACAAGACGCCCGACGGCGAAGCGACGCGCGTGATCCGCTGCCAAGCCACAGGCAAGGTGAAGACTGCAACGTTCTTCCTCGACGACGCGTGCTTCCCCGCGAAAGGCATGGAATTCGACTTCGAGATTCGCGCAATCGAGGGCGACGCGACGGTCTCGTTCGTGCGCGTGATCAAGTTAGACTGACAGCGGCGAGAAACGCAATCCGCCGTGCGGCGGACGCAGAGGCGCAAAGGCGCAAAGAAGAACCACCACAGTCCTCTGCGCCTCTGCGTCTTCGCGCCTTTGCGTTTCCTCTGAGGAGTAACGATGACGAACAGTAGAGACATTCAGATTCTCCGCGACCTCGCCAAGCAGTACATGGAGATCGCGAGCCAGCCCGTCCAAGACGAACGCCGCGACTTGTGGCGCAAGCACAACAGCTTTGTGCGCACGCGGCCGCTGGTGCTCGTGAATCCCTTTGCGTGCTGGCCGGAGTTTCCCGAGTCGCAGCAACTCGCGTGCGAGGATCCCTTCTTCCGCGGCCACGAGCAGACGCTGCGCCGCGCGCTCGTGCAAGACACGTTTGGCGACGACCACATTGTCGAGCCGTGGATCACGCAGCGCGCGTCGCTTGTCACGCCGCCGGGCGGCCTGTGGGGCGTGCCCTTTGGCCGCATCCCCACCACGGAGAAGGGCGGGTCGTGGAAGTTCGATCCGCCGCTCAAGGAATTGGACGACATCGAGAAGCTCGTCGAGCCGAACCACGTGATCGACGAGGAGGCGACGGAGCGCAACGTGAGCCGACTGCGCGACGCAGTCGGCGACATCCTCGAGGTGAACGTGGACCGCACGCCCGCGTGGACCGGCTGGGCCGGCGACATCTCCACGCACCTGGCCTACCTGCGCGACATCGGCCAGATGATGTGAGACATGGCCGACAACCCGGAGTGGCTGCACCGGCTCTGCAAGTTCATGAGCGACGGCGTGCTTAAGACGCACGACCAGGCCGAAGCCGCGGGCGATTGGCGCCTGGCCAACCACGCGAACCAGGCCGTGCCGTACGCGCAGGATCTCGACGACCCCAAGGCCAACAGCGAGCCGGTCACGCGCGACCGGCTGTGGCTGTTCATGGCCGCGCAGGAGATGGCGCAGGTGAGCCCGGCCATGCACGACGAGTTTTGCCTCCAGTATCAGATGCCGATAATGAAGAAATTCGGGCTCGTGAGCTACGGCTGCTGCGAGGATCTGACGCAGAAGATCGACATGCTGCGCCAGATCCCGAACCTGCGCCGCATCTCGGTGACACCCGTAGCCGATCCCAAGAAGTGCGCGGAGCAGATCGGCGACGACTACGTCATCTCCTGGCGCCCCAACCCGTCGCAGATGATTTGCTGCGGCTTCGACCCCGACCTCATCCGCCAGGTCGTGCGCGACGCGATGGACGCGTTCGCCGCGCATGGCTGCCACGTCGACGTCAATCTCAAGGACGTGCAGACGGTGCAAGGCAAGCCGGAGAACCTGCGCCGGTGGGTGGAGATCGTGCGGGGCATCACCGACGAGTATGTCTGAGATTTCAACGCAATCCGCCGTGCGGCGGACGCAGAGGCGCGAAGGCGCAAAGACGGAAAAGCCCAGGCACGGAACAGACCTCCTTGCATTTCTGCGCCTCCGCGCCTTTGCGTTTGTTCTTGGTCTGGGGACACGACGTCGGACGCTTCGCGTCCTTGATTCATGTCCCCGGCCTCTTCCCATTTGAAGGCCTGTTAGCCATGTACGACCTGCATCCCAAAGGCGGTTTCGCCCACGAACGCGTTTTCGACAACCCCCGCGCGCTCGCGCGCATGGAGCGCATGCTCGATGCCATGCACATCCCGCTCGACTCCGTACCCAAGGTGGGCATGGGCGACGTGGAGGAGATCATCGAGTTGTCCGGCGCGACGGAAGCCGTCGCGGCCGAGGACGTGCGCCGCGGGGGACATGGCCGGGTGCGGCAGGGCCGGGTCCGGCTCGAAGAGGATCCGGTCATCGTGTTCAACACGTTCGTGTGGGACCCGGACAAGCGCGCGCCGGCGCCGGAAGGGATGAAGTTCACCAACCCCCATGCGTCGCGGCTGGTGCGGCTGTTCAGCGGGGTGGGCGAAGACTTCGCGTTCAGCAAGCGCGACCTGTACCGGGCCGACCGCGACTGGGTCTGCCAGGGCGGGTGGGGCATCCACAGCATTGCGGGTTGCGTGCACAAGTGCGACTACTGCGGCCAGGGCTTCATCACCACGCTGCTGCTGGACCTGGAGGAATTCTGCGACCACCTCAAGATCATGTTCAAGGACCAGCCGCAGCAGCATTTGCACCGCTACGATCTGTACAGCGACATCCTCGCGTTCGAGCCGGAATACGGCTGCTCCGAGGTGGTGGGCAAGTGCTTCGACGAGACGGACGACAAGTACCTGCTTCTCTACACGCGCAGCGACAACGTGCAGCACCTCGTGGACTTGCCCTACCAGGAGCACACGCTCGGCAACTGGACGCTGTCCATGGACACGGTGTCTCGCGTGATCGAGCGCGACTCGCCTCCGCTCGCGGACCGCATCGAGGCCATGCGCATTTGCCAGGACGCGGGCTACGTGGTGCGGGCCGGCTTCTCGCCCATCATCCCCATCAAGAACTGGCGGGAAGAGACCACGGAGATGCTCGAATTGCTATTCTCCAAAGTACAGCCGGAAGTGCTCCGCGGTTGGGTGCTCGCCATGATGGACGCGGAGGAGTACGCGGCTATGTTCGCGCACGTGGAGATGGATGAGCATTTTATGAAGCGCATGCACGAGGATGCACAGGAACTCAACGGCTTGCACCACGCGCCGTTCCCGTTGGACGTGCGCGCGGAGATCTACCGCCATTACATACGCGAGGCCCGGCGCATCAGCCCCGAGACGCCGTTTGCGCTTTGCACCGAGCACCCCAAGCTGTGGGAGATGCTCGAAGACGACCTGTGCATGGAGCGCGATGCGATGTTCTGTTGCTGCGGCGGATTGAGTGTGCCTGGCGGCTGGAGGAAGCGACGCGCGTAAGAACGCGGCCCCCCATGTCCGATCCCGTTCATCCAGCGCTGAAGAGCGCCCAAAGCATTGTCGACAGCATGCCCGACGGGGTATACGTCGTGGACACGCAGAGGCGCATTGTGTCTTGGAACAAGGCTGCGGAGCGCATCACGGGCTGGAAAGCGGAGGAGGTCGTAGGCACGAGTTGTTACAGCGGCGTGCTTGCGCACGTGGACGCGGACGGCCATCTGCTGTGCGGGCACGAGTTCTGCCCGCTCCACCGGTCGATCGTCACCAAGAAGCGCAACGCGTCGCCGCTGCTCGTATATGCACTCTCCAAGCGCGGTGCGCGTATCCCGCTGGAGGCGAACGTGGCGCCCATCCTCGACGACGCGGGCAAGGTCGTGGGCGGGGTGGAGACGTTCCGCGACATCAGCGAGAGCGTGCGGAACATGGAGATCGCGCGCGAGGTGCAAGACGAGGCCATGACCCTCAGAGCGCCCCAGTCGGACCGGGTCGAGTTCGAGACGCACAACACCCCGGCCGACTTGGTGGGCGGCGACTTCTTTCGCGTCGAGGAACTCCGGCCAGACGTGTTCGCGATCATGCTGGCCGACGTGACCGGCCACGGCATCTCCGCCGCGCTCCAAACCATGTTTCTCCGCGCGCTCTGGGAGGAATGCCGCGTCCGCCTGGACGATCCCGAAGCGTTCCTGGAGGCGATGAATAATCGGCTCGCGGTGCTCGCCACAGACGGCCGTTTCGCCACGGCCATCTATGGCGTCGTGGATGCCGGCGCGCAGACGTTCACCTATTCCACGGCCGGCCACCCTGAGCCAATCTTCATTGGCGAGGAGCCGCTCCCATTGGCCGCCCACGGCTTGCCGCTGGGCATCATCTCGGGAGCCGAATACGGCGCAACCGTGCGGAAGCTGATAGCCGGCCAACGCGTGTATCTGTACTCGGACGCGGCGTATGAGACCCCGAGTCCTGAGGGCAAGCTCTTCGGCATCTCGCGCCTCCAGAAGATTCTCGAACAACTGGACGGACTCGACCCCGCCGCGCGCTATCGCGAGCTGGAGAAGGCGCTGCTCGATCACGGCCACACGTTGCGCCTGCCAGACGACTTGACGCTGATTGGGTTCAGGCTCAAGGGGTGATTGTGTTATCCTATGGGGTTCAGGGCGGGCTTCGCTCGCAAACCCGGAGCGGAACGCCTTCGCGTTCCGTCACCACCGTGCGGTGGCCCAAACATCTTGAAATCCGGCAGATCCCGCATGCTGGCGCGCGCGGCTACCGACGCCGGAGCGGAACGCCTTCGCGTTCCGTCACGTCCAAGCATCGGAATGTGAAGGCATTCCGCTCCAGCGAGCATGCTCATCACGGAGTTTTTGTCCCATGCGTTACACACTTGCATCCGCACTTCTGCTTGCCCATGCCGCGCTCGCGGCGCCCGAATATCGCCAAGTCCCGGCCAAGCTTTTCCGCGTGCGCGACGGGCTCGGCAACGTCTTCGCCAAGCTCGAGGCTGGCAAACCCGTGCGCATTGCGTACTTCGGCGGCAGCATCACCGCCGCGAACGGTTGGCGGCCCAAGACGCTGAAGTGGTTCCAGCAGCGCTACCCGAAGGCCAAGATCGAGCAGATCCACGCGGCCATCGGAGGCACCGGTTCGAACCTCGGCGCGTACCGCTGCCAGCAAGACGTGCTGCGCCACAAGCCGGACTTGGTCTTCGTTGAGTTCGCGGTCAACGACGGAGGCGCGTCGCCACAGAACATCTGGCGCAGCATGGAAGGCATCGTGCGGCAGATCTGGAAGGCCGACCCGACCATCGATATCTGCTACGTGTACACGCTGCACCTGAATATGATCAAGGATTACATGGCTGGCATGTGCCCGCGGTCCACGTCGGCCATGGAACAGCTCGCGGACCACTACGGCATCCCCTCGATCGACGTGGCGTTGCGAATCGTGCAGATGGCCCAGGAGGGCAAGGTCGTGTACAAGGTGCAGGATCTGACCGCCGCGGACAAGGCTGCCGGCAAGATCGGGTTCACGCGCGATAGCTGCCACCCCACGCCCGCCGGGCACAACATCTTCCGCGACGTGATTGCCGACGCGCTGGTCCAGATCGAGAAGCAATCCAAGCCCGGGCCGCACGCGCTCAAGGCGCCGTTCATCAAGGACAATTTAGAGGACGCGAAGCTCGCGCCGGTGAGCGAGTCCATGCTGACTGGAAGCTGGAAGAAGCTCGACCCCACCAAGGGACTGGGCCGTCGCTTCAGGAAATACATGCCCGTGATCTGGGAGGGCGCGACGCCCGGAGACAAGCTGGCGTTTAAGTTCAAGGGTACCGAGGCCAAAATCTACGATATCGTTGGCCCGGACGGTGGGCAGGTGATCATCACCGTCGACGGCAAGACCCGGCCCAAGCCGCGGCCCCGGTTTGATTCTTACTGCCGTTATTGGCGCCTTCAGAGCTTCAGCGTCGCCTCCAAGTTGCCCGATACGGTGCACACCGTTATGCTCGAAATCCATCCCGAACAGCCCGACCGCTCGCGCGCCATGAAGCACGAGAAGAACCCCAACTTCGACCGCTCGAAGTACGATGGCACGGTCGTGCGCGTGGGGTGGATCATGCTGAGGGGCGAACTCGTGGAGTAAAGCGTAAGGAGTAAAACGTAAGCGCGAACCCTAGCACCGAACGTCGCCTGCATTCGTGTGCAGTTCCGTCCTCGCGGCTTACGTTTTACGCTTTACGTTTTACGTTTCACGCCCTGCTTCTTGCGCAAACCGATAACAGCCCCATGAACCATTGACCATCAACCATTTCCCCGGAGCCTCCCATGCCCAAGCCAACGGACGTTCGCGCCATCGGAGCCGAACTCTACTTCCTGCCCGTCGAGACCCGCGTGCCCCTCAAGTTTGGCCACGAGACGGTCACACACGTGGTCTGTGCGCGCGCACGCGTACGCGTGGCCGATGCGCAAGGCAACACCGCTGACGGCTGGGGCGAGACGCCACTGAGCGTCTCCTGGGTGTGGCCTTGCGACATGGGCTACGATGACCGGCAGGAGGTGCTCAAGGACTTCTGTATCATGCTGACTGACGTCTGGGCCAACTACGACGAGTGCGGCCATCCCATCGAGGTCGGCTGGGGCTTCGTCCAGTCCAAGCTTGCCGACCTGCTCAAGCAGTTCAACGCGGACCGCAAGCCCGACGAGCAGATGCCGTGGCTCGCGGCGCTTGTGTGCGGCTCCCTCTTCGACCTCGCGCTCCACGACGCGTACGGCAAGCTGCACCGCGTGCCGGTGTACGACACGTACAACGCCAACTATATGAACAAGGACCTCGCCGCGTTCATCACCCCAGCCGACGGAGCCGACGTGTCGTTCGAGGGCAAGTACCCCTGCGACTATCTCCTCCCCAACCCGCCCGCCCGCATGCCGGCATGGCACCTCGTGGGCGGCAAGGATCTGCTCGAAGAATCTGAGTTGACCGGCGAGGAGCCGGACGACGGCTACCCGGTGCTGCTGCCGGACTGGATCGAGCGCGACGGGCTCGACTGCCTGAAGGTGAAGCTGCGCGGCAACGACGCGGAATGGGACTACGACCGGCTCGTGCGGTGCGGCGAAATCGCCATTGCCGGCGGAGCGAATTGGCTCACGTCGGACTTCAACTGCACGGTGACCGACCCGTCGTATGTCAACGACATCCTCGACCGCCTCGTGCTGGAGCACCCGCGCATCTACGGCATGATTCTCTACGTGGAGCAGCCGTTCCCGTACGAGTTGGAGGAGAACCGCATCGACGTGCACAGCGTGAGCGCGCGCAAGCCGCTGTTCATGGACGAGAGCGCGCACGATTGGGAGCTGGCGAAGCTCGGCCGCGAGCTGGGCTGGACCGGCGTCGCACTGAAAACCTGCAAGACGCAGAGCGGCGCGCTGTTGACCACGTGCTGGGCCAAGGCGCACGGCATGACGCTCATGGTGCAGGACCTCACGAACCCCATGCTCGCGCAGGTCCCCCACTGCCTCCTCGCCGCGCACGCGGGCACGATTATGGGCGTGGAGACCAACGCGATGCAGTTCTACCCCGAAGCGTCGCTCGCGGAGCAGGCCGTGCATCCCGGCTTGTACGTGCGCCGCGGCGGGTGCGTCGACCTCAGCACGCTCAGCGGCCCGGGCTTCGGCTATCGCGTCGAGGAGATCCCGCGCGAGTTGCCCGAGGCCGCGTCGCGGGCAGGGAGTCTCGGGTGAGATTCCCTTGTGCCCGGAAAGGCTGTATACTGACGGCAGGCAAGGAGGATGCTGATGGATGACAATGAGCTTGAAGCGTTGCTTGACGACTTGGAGTAGGATCGAGTTGAGCGCAAAGCCTCCGCTTCGGAACGAAGCAAGATCAGGGAGGCCATCTGTGCGTTCGCGAACGACTTGCCCAACCATCGGGCTCCAGGGGCCATTCTGATAGGTGCGAATGACGATGGCA
>JAJRTI010000862.1 GCA_024278415.1 Planctomycetota bacterium
CCCGATGTACGTGGCCGTCGATCGCCTTGAGCGCGGCTGCGATGTCCCCGGCCGCGTCCGTCATGTGCCGGGGCCATTTGCGCTTGGTGGTCTCCAGCGCGGCCGCGCGGTACGCGTTTGTGAACTCCCGCAGCGCGCGGGGGTAGTCGCCTGCGAGCATCCATAGCCGTCCCCGCTCGGTGCAGGCCCTCGGCTCCAGCTTGGAAATAGCCTCGCGCGCGAACGTGGCCAGGTCGGCCTCGTCGGCCGGTGGCGCGTCGTCCAGCGGGTTCTTCAGATCGTCCTCGGTCCCCGGCTGGCCGTCCTTCCCGCTGGGTCCGTACTTCTGGAATTCGAGGAACTCGCGCACGTTGGGGTTGATGTCGCCGTCGATGCGCTTGTAGCATTCGCAGACGCGGTTGATCGCGTCCACCGCGCCGTACAGCGGCGTCACTTCGTACATGCGCTTCGCGTATGGCAGCGCGGCTTGGGGCTCGCCTTGCTTGAGCCACACGATCGTGAGCACCCGGTACGCCTGACCCATCAGGCCCAGATTCAGTTTGCTCGTCCTGAGGCCGAGTCGAACCGCCTGCTCCGCGTCGTCGAACCGCTCCATGGCCGCCAGCGTATCGCCTCGATACACTTGCGTGGCCCACCAGAGCCATTGTCCTTTCTGCGACGCGAGCACCTTGTCAAATTGCGTCAGCGCCGCGTCGTACTGCTTCGTATACCGCAGGCACAGCCCGATCCTCTGTTCGACCGTAGCCCGGGTGGCGGGCTTGATGTTCGGCGCGCCCGCAAGATACTTTCGGTAAGTGTCCAGCGCCTGTTCATACTTGCGCGTGCTGTAGAGCTTGCCGGCTTGGGCATACAGTGAAATGCCGGCACTCGCGCGCACCGCCTTCCTCACTTGAGCGGCGGCTAGCGCTTCCCCCGCGGTCAGTACCGATATGACCAATGCCGCGACCGCAGCCATGGAGTGGCACGTGGCAATGTGGGGGCGGCCTCGATGAGAATCCTCAATTGGGGTCATGCCTCGTCGAGGTTCGGCTGTGCGTGAGAGGAACATTGATAGGCCTCTTCCTCGCCTTCATGCTCTGAGAGTCGTGCATGCGTAGCAGATATTCCTGCACGCGGCGCGAAGCTGGTCCACAGCCAACGCATGCCGACCATCATTTCGGGGCCAACTGCTGCAAGCGAGTGATGGTCGTCAGGGCCTCGTTCATTCTGGATGCCGCGAGGCGGGCGTTCGCGCGATTGGCCTCTGCAGGGTATTCCTGAGCGAGGCGACCGAAACACTCGCGGGCACGGCCATAGTCACTCAACGCCCCGTAGGCCTCCGCCATTAAGAGCAACGCGCTACGACGGAGAAATGCCTTCTTGGCAGCCACCTTTGGGGGCAACTTATCCAGGCGAGCAAGAAGAACCTGCGCCCAATGAATGACACTCACCGGCCGCTGAAGTTTGGCATGCCGTACGATGAGTCGATCTAGCAACTCAAACGAATACATCGCTTGGGGATAGGCGCTGACGATACGAGAGATCTCCTGCAACTCCTTATCATCCGTCAGCCCCAGAGCCCGCATCCTTCTACACGCCACCATAGCGGCATCCAATGAGTCGGGATACTTCGCCAATATCCTGTCGTAAACAGCCACCGCGCTTCTCCGGTCCCCCAACTTGGAGTAATCCCCGGCCAAACGCAAAAGCGTTCTTGCCGCATCAAACCCCAGGCCCTCGTATTCCGGAGGTACATCCCTATCCCCAGATTCTATGCTTGCAACATAGCGCTGGATCAATCCGGTGGCTTGCTTTGTCTGGCCCTGACCCCACAAGCACTTCGCCTTCTTGATAGGAAGTATTGACAGGTAATGCAGGTGCCGTTGAACGTATCCGTTCTGCCGCTCTTTCGCGGACAGATCACCACACTTGGCCTCAAAAGCTGTCAAGGTGCCGAGCGCTTCCGTCCATTCCCTGCGCGCAATGTGGATCTGCGCAATTCGTTTCAGGGCGGACAGAATGACCCAGGCCTGCCCCGCTGGACGGTACGAAACGGCCTTCCGGAACCACAGCAGCCCTCGCGACGTCTTGCCCGCCCGACACCACAGCTCCCCTATGACGAAAGCCGCTTCTGCCCCCTCTCTGGTCCGGGGAGACAGTTCGAGCGCTGTCTTCAGCTTCTGGATCCATCCCTGCGTAGTGAGAACTTCGCTGGCATTGGGATCAACGGATCTGTAAAAATGCCTCAGTGCATCAGCCACATGCTGGGCCGCAACGGCCCCGGGCGATACGCTAGCCAGGACAGTTATCACACATGCTAGCGGTACAGCACTTACACCTCCCTGCCTCTGACGGCAAACGTGCTTGGAAAAACCGTCCGTTTTTGCCATGGTATACGCTTGTGTTACTTGCCAAGGGTTGTTGAGGCGGCCGAACCAATACATCAGAGCAGCCGCGCCGCCGCGACTCGCCCCAATGCCAACTCCGTATCACGGTGAAGCCAAATACCCGAAACCCCAGTGCCTAGGCTACGAAACATCATACGTTTACTCGCAACTGATGTTTTGCGTTGGGCCAAGGCCAAAATCGCCATCCTTTGTACTCGTGCCACTGTTTGTCAACTGAGCGGTATTCGTTACCTTGTGAGCAGATCGTGTGCTAGAGCATGATCCTGCGTGGTGAACTGCCGGCACATGAAAGAAACCAGGTAACACTTCAGCCAAGTCCAACAGCCGGTACCGGAATACTGTCAAAGCCTCCGTGCAACGCCGCGTGTTGGGGTATCTGAATCCCAACGGGATTCCGGATATCAGCCCAGGGTTCGCGAGCGAAGCTCGCAACCCTGGGTTTTGAGGCGCACAGCTTCG
>JAJRTI010000863.1 GCA_024278415.1 Planctomycetota bacterium
ATACGGAATACGCCGTATCCCCAACGCCTACCGCCCCGCACCCACCACCTTCGCCTTGCCGTAGAGGTCGCGATTGCTCGCGTTGAACTCGAACTTCAGCTTCACGCGCAGCGTGGACAGGTCCACGAGTTTCCATGCCGTCGGCCGGAAGACCTGGCCGCTCTCGTCGCGCGTCCGTTCCATCTCGAAGCCTACGAGCAGATGATTGGCGTCGGCGAGCACCTTCATGTGCGCGGTGGGCGAGAAGTAGAACGAGCGTTGCGTCGTGTTGGCGGTGCGATGGCTGTAGATCTTGACTTCGAGGTACGTGACGCGGCCGTCCGCGTCTCGCACCTCCACGTCCGGGTAGCCCGCGGCTTGATGCTTGCCCTCGGCCGTCTTGGGCACGCCGGCCGCGAAGCCTTCTTGCCTGAGCGCGTCCTTGACGAAGCTCTCCATCGCGTTGCCAGCCTCGTTGGGGCGCCGTGCGCGGATGCCTTTGTCGTGTGCGGCCTTGACGGCCGCGGCCATGGCCCGGCCCAGGCGCGCCAGCCGGTCCGCGTCCGCCTGCGCGTCGAGGGGAATGATCCGGTGGCCCGTGCAGGCGAGCACGACGTCGCCGAACGGCACGTCCCTGATCCGTTGCGCCGCGAGCTTCCGCAACGCGGCGAGATCCGCCTTGCCAAGGCCTTTGGCCGCCTGGCCGGCAGGCGCGGGCCACACGGCCGGCCCCGACAACAGGGCGATGACACAGAACTCTAGCCACACGGCGAACGGCCGCGTTCTCATGGCGCACCTCTGGGTTTGGACTATGGGCATACGCACAGTATACCCAACCTTGACCCCTGTAGCACGATGCGCGATAGTCCAAGCTCGCGCAAGGGACCGCGCACCGCGTAGCCGAAGCCGCCAGGCTTCGGGCGGACTGGGGAGAGGCGCGCAGATCGCCCGCATTCTGGCGAATGCGGCTACCGCTGCCCGTCGCGTTAGGCGTGGCCGTCCAGCGCGAGTGGTGAATGGAACAACGCACGTGCTCAAGACGATCCGGATCTCCTGCGCCGCGGCCCTCGTGGCTGTGCTTGGCAGCGCTTACTCCGCGCCGGCGTTCAAGGGCAAGACCTACTCCAGACGCACCCGGCATTACGACGTCTCCTCGGATATCGGCCAGGACGCGGCCGACGACGTGGCGCTGCACATGGAGGCGATCTTCGCCCACTACTCCAAGTGCTTCGCGTCCTTCAAGACCGCGATCGGCGACCGCTACCACGTGCGCGTGTACGCGGACCGCGAGAGCTACATCGAGGACGTGGGCGAGGCGTACAAGAACTCCGGCGGCGTGTTCTCGCCGCGGCAGCGCCTCGTGGCCACGTTCAAGGGCAAGGGCTCGTGGGAGCGGCTCTACCAGGTGCTCTACCACGAGGGCTTCCACCAGTTCTTCGCCAACTGCATCGAAGGCGGCCCGCCCTGGATCAACGAAGGCCTGGCCACCCTGTTCCAAGGCGCGGTGTGGAACGGCAAGACTTTCGAGGTCGGGGACGTGTCGCCTCGCCAGATCGCGCTCCTCAAGCGCAGCTTCGAGAGCGGCAACTACCTTAGGCTCCGAGACCTGGTGACCCTGGACCACCAGACGTGGCTGGGCAACATGGGAGCAGAGAGCGGCGATCCAGCGAAGTACCAATACACGTATGCCTGGTCGTTCGTGCACTACCTCGCGTACGGCCGGCGCGGCAAGAATCGCAAGTACCTCAACAAGTACCTCCTCCAACTCAAGGCCGGCCAAAACTACGACGACGCGTTCGTGTCCACGTTTGGCGCGGACGTGGAGGGGATCGAGGCGAAGTGGATCCGATACGTTATAGGCCTGAAGCCATCGCCGCGGGAGGTGTGCCGCGGCAATCTGCGCGCACTCGCGCGGCTCATCATGCAGAACCAAGAGGCGTTCAGAAGGAAGCGGCCCGATCTCAAAGAACTCTACGAGATTGTGAAGGCCAAGAAATGGACCGGCTGGCGCGTGCCGCGTTACGGCCGCGACCCGGTGACCGCGCACGACGCGGGCGCCGCGCTCGCGTGGTTCCGCTGCCCGTCGAGCCGCTCGCGCACGAAGAAGGTGACGTACAAGCTCGTCCAGCCAAAGGGCAAAGCCGTGCTGCCCGACATCGTGTGCACGCTGCACAGGGGTATCGAGCAACGGCTCACGTTCGACGTGGCCGGCGGCAAGATCCAGCCGCGGGTGTGGCGGGAGATCAAGTCCAAGCGCAGGAGGAGGAAACGGAGATAGCCGCTATGCGCGCACGCCTTGTCGTGATCATTTTCTGCCTCCAAGCGGCGTCGGCCAGACCGCGCCGCCGTTGACAGCGCGCTTCGGGGCATTCGGGCAGGGGAGATGCGCGGCCCGCCTCACGCTGCGTGAAGTGAACTGGCGCCGGTGGCGGCGGCCGATTTGCTTGTGCTGAGCCTATTCGCGACCATGTTCTCCTTGGCGTGCCGGTCCGTCTGAAAGAGCCGGACCTCATCCGTGTCCCGTAGATATCCGGAGGGTATCATGTGTCAACTGAATGCCTACGCAGTGAAAGAGGACCAGCGGGAGTTGATCCTCGAAGCGGTCACCCGTGTTGAAGTGGATGAACATCGGGTGCACCTGCGCGACCTTTTCGGCGAGCGCAAGACGTTCGCCGGCCGGATCAAGCTCCTTGATGGCAACGCTCTCTTCCTGGAGCCCGCGCACGAGCACCATGAGCACGTGGCGACCGACGACGCACAGAAGCTGGCGGTTCTCCTCGACCACTGGATCGAGCACAATGTCTCGCACAACGAAGACCTCGATCGCTGGGCGCAGAAGGCCGCGGCTCTCGGCAAGCCGGCCGTGCGCGACGAGATCGCAAACGCCATGGCCAAGATCGAGGAGGCGAACGAGCATCTGCGCCGGGCGCGGGAGGGGCTGTGCGCGGAATCGCTGTGACAAGCGGCAAACTCCCGGCGCATCACTGGGATCAACTGCGGCGGCGCGCTTCTATGGGCGAGAACATCTCGCACCCCAGCAGGGGCCGCTCTCATGCCGCCGCAGGCCGAAGGGGGGTGTTCGGCCTGGAGCGGGGGCAAGGATCGCTGTAGGGCTACGGGAAGGGCGGCCCGGAAGCCGTTGACAGGCACGTCCGAAGAGAAGTAGAATGTGCGACTCAGCTAGATGAGCAACTCAGGTAGAGGAGTATGGCACATGACTGATCTCGACGAGTGTCCGTGCAGCGGGACGACCCTTTCGAAGCTGATTCAGCCGGCGATCCTGAGTGTCCTCGCCGAGGGCATCACCCACGGGTACCAGATCGCGGAGCGCTTTTCGGCGATGCCCATGTTCGGGGGGCGAGCGCCCGACGCGTCAGGCATCTACCGTTTCCTGAAGTCCATGGAAGACAAGGGGCTGGTCGCTTCTTCTTGGGATCTCTCGGAGCGGGGCCCGGCCAGGCGCCAGTACGAGCTTACCGAGGCCGGCCTGGAGTGCCTGGGCCGTTGGGTCGAGACGCTGGAAGCGCACCGGGAGCGAATCGGCATGTTGCTCAAGATGACTCGGAAGGCGCACGCCAGGAGGAGCAAACATGGAGCGGCGTGATGCCATGGAGAACCCCCTGGACACCGGCGCGCGGCTCGTGGCGGCGATGCTGGCCGAAGCCTAGGAATCCGCACACGAGAGGCCCTCAGGAGAGAGCGTTGCCGGCCATACCTAGCGACATGAGCAAGCTGAGACGGGAATGTGCTGCTGAACTCATCGGGACGTACGTCCTTGTGTTCTTCGGCACCGGCTCGGTGCACGTTGCGGTTCTGACAGGTGGCTTGGTGGGGCTCTGGCAGGTCGCCGCCGTCTGGGCGGCCGCCATCGCACTCGCGATCTACGCCACGAGCGCCATCAGCGGGGCTCACATCAACCCCGCCATCACCCTCGCGTTCAGCATCTGGCGGGGATTCCCTCGGAGGAAGGTCCCTCTGTACGTGCTGTCGCAGCTCCTGGGCGCGCTCGCGGCGGCCGCGACGCTCTACGCGCTGTTCCACAATCTGATCGGGCAGTTCGAACTGAGCAAGGGGATTGTCCGCGGAGCCGCCGGCAGCCAACTGTCCGCCATGCTCTACGGCGAATACTTCCCCAACCCCGCCATTATTGGCGCGACGGCGAAGGCATTCGAGTCCGTCACCTTTGCGCAGGCAATGCTGGCCGAGGCGATCGGCACCGCGTTCCTGGCCTTCTTCGTCTTCGCCTTGACCGACACCAACAACCCCAACCGGCCGAGTGGCACATTCTTCGCCGTCTTCATTGGGCTCACGGTCGCCATTGTCATCGCCATTGTCGCTCCCTTGACTCAGGCCGGCCTGAACCCGGCGCGCGATCTGGGACCGCGGCTGTTCTCCTATCTTGCTGGGTGGAACAGCATCGCAATCCCCGGGCCGCGGTCGGGATTCTTCACGGTCTACATTCTCGCGCCCTGTGTCGGCGCTTCCGCGGGGGCTGGGCTGTACCAGTACGCCCTTGCTCCCAGCATGAAACAAACATCAAGCGTCCAACCAGATGAACGTTCAGAAGGAGACACGAACATGGACCCAGTCAGACTGATTCTCGTTGGCGGCTTCCTCGGCTCAGGCAAGACCACGCTCCTCGCCCAAGCCGCCCAGCGCCTCGTGCAGCAGGGCAACCGGGTGGGCCTCATCACCAACGACCAAGCCGCCGACCTGGTCGACACACAGATTCTCAAAAACGGTGGCTTCGGCGTCGAAGAGATCAGCGGCGGGTGCTTCTGCTGTCGGTTCGACAACCTCGTGACGTCCGCCGATCGCCTGATAGAGGAACTGAGGCCCGATGTCCTCATGGGTGAGCCGGTGGGGAGCTGCACGGACCTGTCGGCCACGGTGATCCAGCCCATGAAGAAACTCCATCGCGACAAGTTTGCCATCGCGCCATTCTCTGTGCTCGCAGACCCCCTCCGTCTCCGCGAGTTGCTCGAACCCGGCGAACCGAAGTCGCTCCCAGACAGCGTCTTGTACGTGCTTCGGAAGCAGCTTGAGGAGGCGGACGTGATCGTCATCAACAAAGCCGACCTCCTCTCTTCAGAAGACCTGGAGCGCCTGACGGCTGCCCTCAAACGCGCATTCCCTGGCACGCCGACCCTCGCGATCTCAGCACTGACCGGGGATGGCGTGGCCGCGTGGCTCGATCTCGTGAGGGAGGGGAGGCCATCAGGGTTGCGCATCGCCGACGTGGACTACGACACGTACGCCGAAGGCGAAGCCGTGCTGGGCTGGCTGAACGCCTCGATTCAGCTTCACGCACAAGACGAAGTGGACTGGCAGGCCGTCTGTGGGAGACTGGTCGACGAGATA
>JAJRTI010000864.1 GCA_024278415.1 Planctomycetota bacterium
GCCCGCATGGGGTCTAAGCCACCAAAGGCGACAAAGCTGTCCCCATGGTCTGTGCCAATCATGCTCTGCATCCGTGGGTCCGCTCTGCCATCCGTGGGACTTCTCCGACCTCTTTGGTTGCGGCCAACGGCCGCGCTAGGTAATCTGTAGAACTGTGGATGACGCGAGAGTTGGATTGCGGGCAAAGCCCACCTTGTAGGGGATCGCGAAGCGTCGCCTCAAACCGTGGCGGTGTCGCCGCGCGTGCTCACGATGTGTACGCGCTTCCCCCACCGCCCAGCGACACGGGAACAAGCCTCGTGCTGGCGCGGCAAACTTGACACAAATGTCACGTTTTCGCGTCTTGGAGACGACTATTCGGCCCGTTTTGAGTTGCTGCTAGCTCGGTCGTTTGGGGCGCCACCGAGCCCTCCCGGCCGGAGGCAGGTCTTTGGCATTCGTTTGCGGGGGAAACAGGGAAAAGAGCGCGCGCGGAACACGATTATTTGGTCGTGCACGCTTCCCATCATTTTCGCAATCTGTCCCCAGCCGGGAAGGCGGCGATGATAGCGTTGGCCGACTGAAGCAAAGACATGCCTTAACACATTTCATGTAGTCATGTTATGTTGTGTTTTGAAATCCATGTTTCCGGCCGCCAATAGGGAACTCGGCCTCATGTCCACCCAAGTTTCAAACTTCCACTATCTGGCCCCAATAGATAGCTGACATCGCCCAAACCCTTGCAAGTAACGTAAAGCCTGTTATGGTATGCACAAGCGTCCTGCGGTGAACGCCGTTCCATCCAATGAGAAGGAGGATCGAGCCATGGCTAAGGCGAAGGCAAAACGTCCAGTAAAGAAGCAGGGCGGCAGTTATGGGGCCAAGTGCAAGCCGATCAGCTTGAAGCGCAACTTCAACTGGCCGAGCCAAGTGCCGGACGAGCCCTTCTGGCAAAAGCTGGCAGAGCGGGTCGCGGGCTACGCCGAAGGCGAACAAACACCTTGGGGCATCCCCTTCTCCATGGGCCAAGCGGGCAAGCAACGGGTCGTCATAGCCCACGCGGAACTCAAGGAGGCCATTGTCGCCATCAACCAGGAAGCCGACTACCTCTGCATCCTCCACGACTGGGTGCAGTTGCCGCTCGACACGCACGTGGAGCGCCCGGACGAAGGCCGGGTCGTGGCCGAGTACGTGCTGGTCTACACCGACAAGTCTACCCACGTGCAGCCGGTGCGAGCCCGGTTTGAGGTCGAGATGGTCGAGAGCCCGGGGCCGCCGTGGCTCGCGATGCGGTTCAACATGTGGCAAGGCCTGGACCCGCAAAACGTTCCGCCCGGCGCGGCCTGGGGCCACGCACAAACCGGGCTTCAGAACACACACGGCGTCCCGCTCGTGTACGCGCTCCCCAACCCCAAGCCCAAAAAGCGCATCAAATCGCTTCTGATCCGCGGGCGCACGGAGTCGCCGCTTCTGGTGGCGGGCGTGACCGCGTACAAGGGAAACGCACACCCGCTCCAGCATCTGCCCCGGCGCACGTACCGCCTGCGGGTGGACAACGGCCCGGCCCAGATCCAGTCGGCCAAGGTCGACATGGGCGGCATTGCGCGCACCGAGCGCACGGGAGGCCCCAGGAGGGCCGCTTGGCTCAAGGGCCCGCAGGCAGGCCTCCATTCGGCCCCAGACCCGGTCGAAGCGCCAGAGGAGCTGCTTGAAATCTTCGCAGCCGAGGACGCCACCCTCACCGCTGAGATCCAGGGCCAGCGAGGCAAGCACCAATTCTCCGTGGGCCAGGCGTTCCACAAAGGCAAGGCGTCCGAGGCATCGGGCAAGAAGACCCGGCTCGAAGTCCTCGGCAAGAAGCGCCAATGGCTCAAGGTCGTCATCAAAGACAAGTCCACCGGCAAGCCCACGCCCGCGCGCATCCACATGGTCAACGCGGCCGGCGAATACATCGCGCCCTACGGCCACCACAAGCAGATCAACACCGGCTGGTTCATGGACTACGGCGCGGACGTGGTCAGCGGCGGCCGCAACTACGCGTACGTGCAGGGCGAGTTCACAACCGATCTGCCCGTAGGCGACCTGTTCGTCGAAATCGACAAGGGCTTCGAGTACGCGCCGACCCGCACCAAGGTCTCGATCAAGCCCGGCCAAGAAGTGCTCGAACTCGAAATCGCGCGCACGCTCAACTGGCGGAAAGCGGGCTGGGTGACCGCGGACACGCACGTGCACTTCATCAGCCCGCAGACCGCATGGCTCCAGGCCCAATGCGAAGGCGTGAACGTGGTGAACCTGCTCGCGTCGCAATGGGGCCGGCTCTTCACGAACGTGGGCGACATCACCGGCAAGGTGGGCGTGGTCGAGGACGACAC
Organism: Planctomycetota bacterium; assembly: GCA_024278415.1. Next base: position 2,352 of record JAJRTI010000864.1, read on the forward strand.
GATCGTGTACGTGGGCACGGAGAATCGCAACCACATGCTGGGCCACATGTCCATGCTCGGCACGGAAGGCCTGCCCGTGTACCCCATGTGCTGCGGCGGGCCGAGCGAGTCGTGGGTAGGCGACCCGGACTTCCGAGCGCTCGCGGAGTGGGCGGTCGAGAACAAGCGCAAGGGCGGCGTCGTGATCCGGCCCCACTACCCTCTCTGCGGCCACACGGAAGACCCGGTGCCCATCATCAAGGGCCTCGTGGACGCGCTCGAAATCCGCGGGCTGCGCGGCGAGGACTTCCCGCTCCAGGAGTGGTACCGCTACCTCAACTGCGGATACAAGGTCGCGGTCTGCGGCGGCACGGACAAGATGGGCGCGATGACGCCCGTGGGCTGGATGCGCACGTACGCGCTCGTCAACCCGAAGCAGAAGTTCGACTACAAAGCTTGGGCCAAGGCCGTGCGCGAGGGCCGCACGTTCAGCACCACCGGCCCGCTCATCAACTTGACTGTAGACGGCAAGCAGATCGGCGACACGATCAAGATGAAGGCGTCCGGCGGCAAGGTCGCGGTGAAGGCCGCGGCCCAGTCCGTCTGGCCGCTGGGCAAGATCGAGATCGTGCACAACGGCAAGGTCGTGGCCGAGGAGAAGGGCGACCGCACGGCCACCGCGCTGAAGGTGAACGTGAAGCTGCCTATCGACCACAGCGGCTGGATCGCCGCACGCTGCACCGGCCACCCCGACCACCCCGGCGCTTACCTCGCCGCGCACACGTCCCCCATCTACCTCCAGGTCGGCTCGACGCGCCTGTTCAGCACTCCTGCCGCGCAGCACATGCTGTCGCTCGTGAACGGCGCAATCGACTACATGAACACCCTGGCCACCGTGTACGACGAGGATTCGCGCAACCGCCTGGTGAAACTATTCAAAGAGGTGCAGGAGGAATTGGAAGGCCGCCTGGTCGTGGAGAGCACCGGCGACGACACTGGCGGCTTCTACCAGGTCCGCAGCCACGGCCACAGCCACTGACCGACCACAGCGGGCACTGAGGTGCCAGAGGGGAGGCGCGGCCGACGCGTGCCCGTCTCACCTACCTGTGCGCGAACTCGACCGTCTGCAACTCACAGGGGAACACGATCTCTCCCTCATAGCGCCGCGCGATGTCGGCCATAGCCCGCTCCTTCATTCCGGGCTTGGAGAAGTTGGGGCTCACATGCGTGAGCACGACGCGGCGCACGCCGGCTTCATTCGCTATGGCCGCGACCTCAGTTGTGCCGGTGATGCAGTCCGTGATTGCCGGCTGCATCGAGCTGCGGCCAAAATGTGTGCAGGCAAGCACGAGTGTGTCCGCGCCCTGTGCAAGCTGGCGCAGCTCCGGGCAGTCCGCACAGTCGCCGGCAAAGACGATGCTCCCCTCGTTCGTGTCGAAGCGGTACGCAAGCGACTCCAGCGTCGGCTCGACGTGATGCACGCGCGCCGCGGTCGCAGTCCATGCTTCGGTCTCAGCGACCTTGCCCGGCCCCACGTCCCGTGTGTCGACGGCCGGCGCGGGCCGCGGCAGCGTGCCTCCGCGGCCCGTGTGGCAGGCATGGCTCGCCGGGTGCTCGATACGGGAGCGCCAGTCGTCGACGAACGCGCCCTGCTCGCCGAGCAGCCGGTCGACGAACGTCGCCGTCGGCGCCGGGCCGTACACCTTCAGCGCCGGCTCGCCGCCGATGCACTGGTCCCAGCGCGTGAGCACGAAGCACGGGAGGTCGACGTTGTGGTCGAAGTGCAGGTGCGTGAGGAATACGTGCTCGACGCGCTTGGGCTAGAGGTCCATGCGCGCCATCTTGTACGTCGTGCCTGGGCCGCAGTCGACCATGATGAGGTCGTCGCCGACTTCCAAAAGGAACGCACTGCCGTACTGGTCGCCCGATGGATGCGGACAGCCGGCGCCGATGATGTGAAGCTGCATGGGGGTCTCCGATGTAGCCGAAGATAGCGAAGCTTCGCCTCAAGCTGTTGACGTGGGGCGGAATGCCTTCGCATTCCGAGCCCATCGCCGCAAACGACACGGAAGGCGAAGGCCTTCCGCATCGTATCACCGCGCCCCGCGCTGTCAAGCACGGAACGGCTATTGATGAGGCCCCGCCGGCAGGTTAGACTGACGCGCGCACGAAAGCGACTTCGTCTTCCATCTCCAATCACTCATCCCTAATCCCTAATCTTTCATCATGACTCCCTACGAACGCGTCCGCCGCGCCATCGAGTTCGACACGCCCGACCGGCCGCCCGTGCGGTTCCCGTCGCTCGGCCTCAACGACACCGCCGGCATCGGCATTGGCGGCATGGGCAAGACCGAAATCAACGAGCACGAATCCGTCGACATCTGGGGCTGCCGATGGGAGAAGAGCGACGTGCCGAACATGGGCCAGGTCAAGGGCCACCCCCTCGCGGACTGGGCCGAAGTCGACGACTACCAATGGCCCGACCCCGACGACCCTGCGCGCTACGCGCACTTCGACGAAGCCCTCGCGAACGTGGGCGACCAGTACATGATCGTCGGCGCGGGCAACTGCCTCTTCGAACGGCTTTACTTCCTGCACGGATACGAAGGCGCGCTGGTCGACATGTACGCGGAGCCGGAGAAAGTGCACTTCGTGCTCGACAAACTCACCGACTGGTTCGTCGGCCTGGCGA
>JAJRTI010000865.1 GCA_024278415.1 Planctomycetota bacterium
CCGGGCGGATGGGACAGGGCGCGCGGTAAAACGCATACGTTCCGCTGGTCGTGCCTCTGTCGGCGAGCAGCAGCTTGCCGCCGCGCATCTCGGCCACGCAATCCTTGCGGAACCCCATCTTGCGCCAAGGGGTTTTGGGCAACGCGCCTCCTTCGTAGACAAGACGCCACTCGTCGCCGCGGGCGTCGCGTGGGGGGCATTGGAAGGTGAACGTGTTGGCGCCTTGCTTCATCCATTCAGGCCGCACAAAGTAATCCAGCCAATCGGCCACCCGCTTCGGCGCGGGCAGCGCGTGCCCGTTGAGCGTGGCCGCGACCTGGGCCGCGCCTGCAACCTCGGCATGGCACGTCACGGCCGGCTTGAGCCCGTCTTGGATAGCTTGTGTCAAGTCGTCGCCGACGACCAGTTCCACGCGCAACGGTTCGTCAGCACGAATGGGCATGGGGTTGTTCGGTGTGAGGATGGGCAAGCGGCGATAGGAGAGCCCGCCGGCCAGGTAGCGCGCGGGGTTGCCATCGCGCACCGTCACGAAGTAGCGCTTGTCCATCTTGCGCAGCGCCTCGGGATCGCCCAGCTCGCGCCAGATCTGGCCGCGGGGGTTGAAGTAGTTGAAAATGTAGATGCCGTCCGCGCCGGCCGCCCATGCGCGCAGCGCGCGGGCGCGGAAGCTTTCGATGGCGCGGCGGCTGAAGCGAGTGTCCGTGCGCACGCGCGAGTCGCTCAGGCATGGATACACGGGTACGCCGTATCCATGGCCGAGTTGCACAAGGTACTCCCAGCGGTTGAGGCGGAAGTATCCGCTGCCGATCAGAATGTCCACCAAGCCGTCCTTGAGCCACGTCTCCAGGTCCAGCCCGATGCCCCGGCAATACTCGACCGAGTCGGGCACGCGAATCGCGATCAGGATCGGCCGGCCCCGGCGCATGCCCTCGCGCTCGGTCATGCGCCGGATGCGGCGGAGCAGGCCGGTCATCATGTCCTGTTCGGCTTGGCTCGCCTGCGCCCCCCATGCCACGCTTTTGAAGAAGCACGCGTGCCGGAAGAAATCCATCTCTACGCCGTCCACGTCAAACCGCTGGCACACCTCCTCGAAGAACCGGTAGCACAGTTCACGAACCTCAGGACGTGTGTAGTCGATGGACGTCCACGAGCCATGAGGGGGATGCTTGCCCTTGGACCCGCAGATGTATTCGGGGTGATCAAGCTTGAGTTTCGGCCGGAAGACCGGGCCGTATCCGCCGAGCATCGCGTCGTGCGTGTCGTTCATGCGCATGTCCCAAAACACCTCGACGCCGTGCGTGTGGCCCCAGTCAGCCATCACCTGGATGGGATCCATGCCCTTGGCCATGAGCCCCGGGAGGATGTTATTCTTACAGATGCCATCGCGGCGCACGAACGGCGCGAAGACCTTGCTGCTGTGGAGCGCATCGCCAAAGCAGAGCGAGTTGCTGTAGAAGATGCTGTCGACTTGGCTGCCGAGTAGGGGGGCGGTGCGTGCGGCAAGGAGGGCCTGTGCCGTGGGAATCTTGGCGCGGTAGATGACGTCGTCGCCGTCGTTGTTGAAGATCATGCGGCGTCTGCGATGCGCGGCCTCCGTGCGCATGGCGCGCAGCTCGGCGAGGGAGATGGGCGCAGACCGCGCGGTTTGAGCCAAGGCGATTGCGAGGGCTGCAATGACGACGGGCAGTCGGTGTGGGTGCATGGGATTAGGGCCTTACCGGCTTTCGAACAACAACATGTTGTCGATGTGTGGGCGCGAGGCGACGTGGTTGGTAGTAGGGCAATTCATTGCCCGTCGAACGTCCTTGCTCTCACGAGGCAGACGGGCGATAAATCGCCCTACTACAAGCGGCCCGACGGCAGCGCCGCCGCCCTCTTCTCGCAGCGAAGTCTGCGAGAAAGCATAGTGCCTTAAACTTTCGGAACCTCGACGAAAAACAAGAAGTTGCGTAGGCTCTCTGCACAGCGCGCCATCGGGACGAGGCGTTACGGGCGTTCAGTTTGCGGCGTACGGGCCGCGGCGAGGCGCTTTGGAGCGGCGGCTTGACGCCGCTTTTCCTCGGCAGCGCGCGCATGTCTACGAGAACGCAGATTCGCGCAACCCGCGCGCATGCAGCAAAAGCGCCGTCGCCGCCCGCCTTGCGGCGGGCTCTGCGGCCGCACCAAAAAGGCGTGCCGCGCGTGCCGTTTCGGTTGCGGGCGAGGCCCGCCTTGTTGCCAAAGTGACGTACCCGCGAGCGCGGGTCACAGAGGATCGGGCAGCCATTCGAGGGACCGCTGGGACTGGCTGCACACGCGGCCGTCGGCCGTGCAGAGCTGCACTCGCAGTGTGTAGCTCCCGGGGGGAAGCGCCGCGGTCTCGAGCACGAGCGGCCCTGCCGCGGCGAGATCCCTGCGCACCGATGCGGCCACACGCTGGCTTGCATCGCGCAGATCCGCGACGAGTCGATACGCGCCGACGCGAGGCGCGCGAGCGCCCATGACGTTGACCTCGATCGGCAGGACCGCGCGCGGCGCGATGACGTACGCCGGCGCTTCGACGGAACGGATCATGGGCGACTTGAACCGCACAAGTTTCACCGACGCGACGTCGAAGGTGAGCCGCGTGCCGTGCGCGTACCATCGCTCCGCAATGAAGAACTGCACGCGCTGAATCGCGCGCCACGGAGCCTCCCCGCGGCCCACCTGGTTTGTCATGTCGCGCACTGGGAACAACACCGGAACCCACACGCGCTGCCGGCCGCCCAGATCCCGGCTCACCTCGAAGAAGCGGTTCGAGTGGATCGTGAACCCCATCGGCGTGGTGTCGTCGGCGACCTCGTCGCGGTTGGAGTCCACGCGCATGAGGAACAGGAGGTAGTCGTAGCGGGTCATGTCGAGCTTGGTCTGGAACTGGCGAAATACGCGCGGCCAGCCGATCGGGTATTTGCCTCCTCCTTCGCCGTCGAGCTTGTGATCGACGCGCACGACCCAGCGCAGCCCGGGCTTGCCGTCCTGGCCGGCTTCGGGCGTGACCGATATCTTGCCTTCCTGGGTCGAGTTCACCCACTGCGACCAGTCGCCGGCGAGATCCTTTTCTTCGAGCACCCCGGCTTGGGCCGCGCGCGCGAGGAAGGCCGCGTCGTCGTTGCTGCGGGGCGGCGCCGGGCTCGTGTCCTCGACCAGCACGGACGGCGCGTCACCTTGCCGCGTCGCGGGGAACCGCATCAGCCGGCGAATCGCCATCGCGAGTTTCCAGCGCCGCGCGTTGAACTCGTCCGATGGCCACATGCCGGACGCGAGGTACTTCTGCATCACCGGGATATCGCGCCAGAGCTGTTGCAGCAACGCTTTCGCGTCGGCCGCGGCTTGGCGGCAGGCGGGATCGGTCGAGCCGGCGCGCTCCCACGCGGCTTGCTGCAAGGTGTAGATGTATCGCGCGTCGTCGCGGCCCTCGCGGAAGCAGGCCCAATAGATCGCGGGGATGACCTCGCCGTTCTCGTCCAGGCGCTGGCCGCAGCCCGAACGCCGCGAGCGAAGGTAGTCGAACGCGTCCGGGCCGCCGGGGATCCAGCTCCAGTGCCAGGGGATAAGCGTGGTGTAGCCGCTGCGCCAGAAGCCGTAGCCGTACGTCATGCGGCCGCCTTTGCACATGACGCGGCGGTCCTTGATCTCGCCCGCGTTGTGGTTGGGGTAGCTCCAGTAGTCGTAGCGTTTCTGTGCGACGATCTTCTCATACGGCATGGCATACGGCTGGGAGCACCAGACATCCACGCCGTTGCGGTACGCGGCCGCTTCCGCGGCGGTCGGGTCTTTGGTGATGTACGTGCGCACGCCGGCCGCGCGCACGGCCTCGAACACGCGGCGGCCGTACTCGCTGATGGACGCGGCCGGCTCGTCGATGGGACAGAAGATCATCTCGGGCCAGCCGTTCTTCTCCGCCCTTTGCTTGAACTCGCGGAACATCTCCGTAAGGCGTGTGTAGAATTCGGGCGGCGGCATCTTGCTCAGCCGCGAATGCGAGCCGATTTTGCCGCCGGGCGTGGTGAGTCGATACAGATGGCCAACGGGGCCGCCCGCCGCGACAGGGATCGGCCCGCGGAAGCCCAACCGGCGCAGCAGAGGGATGTCCTCCGGATGCCTCAGCTCGATGTGCTTGTCGTCGCTCCATGCGAGGTACGCGGTCGGGAACATGTCGAGCCCGAAATCGCGCATCGCGCGGTAGTCGTTCTCCGTGGCGCGGCGCACCCACTCCTCAGACTTGCCGCGGTACGGGATGCGGTAGCGCGCGTAGTAGTAGGCGGAGTAATGCTTGCGCGGGTCGGCTCTGAGCTTGAACTCCAGGACGCGCAATTTCAGCGGAATGCGCAGGGCCTGGCCAAACCCGTCGTCCCACACGAGCGCGGCGCCCGCGTACGCGCCGGGCTTGGCGTGCGCAGGGACGTGGATGGTGATCCACCAGCGCAGGCACTCCCCCGCGGGCGAGCTGTGCACGGTCACGCGTTCGAGCAGCTCCGGCACGCGGCGGTACGTCGTGCGGGAGGTGTAGCGGGGGAAGCCGATGTTCCAATACGTGACGAGGCGTACGTCGATCGCGGATGCGGGAATGGCCGCTCCGCCGGGCCCGCGCAGTGCGGTGACCCGCACGCGCAGATTCTTCATAGGCCGCACCGGGTAGATGGAGAACGTGACCGGCTCGAACTCGCCCGGCGTGGCGAACGCGCGCAGCGCGACCAGCCGCTCGTGCGGCAACGGCCGCGTCTCGGCGTAGACAGGCTCCGTGATGGGGCGCTGGAACAGCAGGCAGCCTCTGGCCTTCTCCGCCGCGGTCAATGCCGGCGCGGGCGCGGATTCTTTGAAGGGAATGGCGCTGTAGCCCTTGGGCACAGTTGGTTGCTTGCGCGCCCAGCGCTCGGGCGCGTGGTCCGCCGGCTTGGGCGCGAGCGCCATCGCCTGCGCCGCGGCCGCCGCGCCGCAGACAAGAACGAGAATCGCAAGGGCTGCCTGTGCGTTCCGTACACAATGCTTCATCATCGATCTTCGTCTCCTGACAGTAGCCGCACCGGCCAGGGTGCGGGCAAGCTGTAGATAAGGGGAGTTTACACCGCCGCGTCGTATCGCTCTATGTGGTCCTCGCCGACGCCTTGGCCGCGCAGGAACGCGGCAAGCTTCTTGTGCATGCGCCGCGCGGCATCAGGTTGGCCAGCGACGACGTTCTTGGTGCAGCCGGGATCGTTGCGCAGGTCGTAGAGGGCCGGGCCGCGCTGGCCGGCCCAGCAGGTATACATCCAGCGCTCTGTCATGGCCTGCGCGATGGGGCCCAAACCACAGAAAGCGGCGTCGCGCGGGAAGGGAGATGCTTCCTGACCACGCGACTGGCCGGCGACGAATGGCAAGAGCGAGCGGCCGATCATGTTGGAAGGCTTGGGAATACCGAACGCGTCGAGCATGGTGGCGGTGTTGTCCCAAGGCTGTGCGTACGCTTTGATGCGCCGTTGCTTGCGCATGCCGGGGGGCCGGATAATCAACGGAATGCGCACGGTGTGGATGGCCAAGGGTAGGTAGGTCTGCTGCCCCGGTGCATTCTTGCCGGCCGCGGCGACGAGCCCGTCCGGCCCGATGATGGCTGGCTTGCGCATGAGGTCGAAGTCCCCCGGGCCAGCCAGGGGCGTGCCGTGGTCGCTGGTGAAGATGATCAGAGTCTCGTCGAGAATGCCAAGGGCTTCGAGTTTGGCGAGCATGCGGCCGAACCATGCGTCGACCATGGTCACCTCCCCGGCGTATCGCGCGCGCGTGTGCTTTAGCTCGCGCCGCGTGATGCCCATGACGCGGCGGAAGCCGCCGGGGGGCGCTTCGAAAACGCGGCCCTTGTAGCCCGGGTCGTATCGGTCAATGTAGTGCTGGGGCGGGTCCCACGGCTCGTGCGGGTCGAAGGTGTCGATCCACAAGAAGAAGTCGTCGCGCTTGTAGTTGCGTTCGAGCCACTCGATCGCGAGCGAGTAGGTGCCCGGCGCGAACCAGTCCGTCTCGACGCGGCGGTGTGCGCGGTTGACGAGGATCTTTTCCCAGCGCGTGGCGTCGTAGCGGGTGAGTTCGATGGGGACGCCGATGTCCATCGCCGCGCCCGCGTCGAGCCAGCAGCCGTCGCCTTCCTGGCCGCGGTTGCAGACCCACGCGGTGAAGTCACGCTGGAGGTTCACCTTGCCGCCAAGCACCGTGTTTTGCGTGTCCGTGATAAGCATGGACGGCACGCGCGTCTCGCCGAGAAGCCTTGGGAACGTGTCCTCGCTGTCGGCGAGTGGAACCCAAGGGTTGAACGCGCAGCCGTCCTGCGTGCGGCCCATGGCGGTGTCGCGGCGGTTGGGGCCGGTGGGGAAGGAGCCAATGAACGCGTTGTCGAACACGGCCGCGGTGTGGGCGAACTTGGCGAGATTGGGCGTGTGAATCTTGCCCCAAGGCGCGTCGCCGTACACGCTGACGTGGTCGCGGCGGAGGGTGTCGGCAATGCAGTAGATGACCTTCATTTGTTGGCTCGTGTGCTCGTAATGTCAGAGACGTTGGAGTTCTGGGCGGACTGCTTCCAACGCATTCAGGAAGGACAACGATTAGAGAGGGCGGGAGGGATTGGCCCGCCTGGAGCCCATCATGCGGCAAGGTGCATGGCGAGGCCGCGACTCACTGATCGCGGCACAACTTCCCTTGCACGCTCGGAAACCTTGTCGTACGCATCCGTAGGCCGGCACTGCCATCCATGGGGTGTGTCCGAACTCTTCTTTGGTTGTGGCCCGGTGGCCGCGCCGTGTGCCGCCGGACACCTGTTGCGGTCGATCATAGGAACTCGGCTCTGGCGAGGCAAGCGGCATACGCTTGGTCCAAGTGCGAGGCTTGTTTTGGGAGGATGCTTGCTTTTTGCTGCGCCGACGTTTACCGTTACGTTGCAAGCTTGCAACGTGATGGATGACGTGGCGGCGAGGCCGGACGTTCGGGGTTGACTACCGCTACCAGCCCGATCATGGGAAGGGACGGAGCGCTCTGTGCCTTCGGCTGAGAGGAGTGTTTGGTATGAAGGTGAGACACTGTGTGCTGTTGCTTGCGCTCGCGGGCTGTGCGCGGCAGTTGCCGCCATTCGGCTTAGGGCCGGGTGCGGGCCCGGCCGCCGCGCGGGAGAAGCCGCACATTATCAGGGCGAAGTCCACGGCGCAGTTCTACGAGCGTGTGCGCTTCGATGGATCGCCACTGTTGCTCGACTTTGGCACGTCCTACTGCCACACGTGCCGGGAGATGAGCCGAATCACCAAGAGGCTGGCGCGTGAGTATGCGCCGCGGCTGACGCTCGTGCTGGTCGACGTGGACGGAACGCGCGACGTGATGGACAAGTTCAACGTGGTCGTGAGCCCCACGTTGGTGATGTTCCGAGGGCGTCAAGAAGTCGGCCGACTCATCGGGAAACGCTCGGAGGCAGATGTGCGCCGCCTGGTGAAAGCGGGCCTCGCCGCGACGCCGTGAGGGAGATGCGCATGCACGCCTGGCATCCGATCGCTCTGTGTGCACGCTGTGCTTCTTGGCCGCGGGTTGCTGCGATCTTGTTTGCCTGCGCGGGGCTTGCAGTTGCTGCACGAGGGAAAGACGCGGGCGCACTCACAGCCGGGTTCGAGAAGGCCATCTACCCGTTTAGGGACTTGCGCAGCCAAGCCGCGTTGTCCAACGACGATGCGAAGTACTTGGGGATTCGCGGAGAGGATGGGTTCCGCCTCTCGGACGTGGGCTCGCGGCTCATTGTGTTGGCGTTCCTCAACCGGCACTGTTCCGGTTGCCGGGGATCCGTGCCGTTCTTGTGCGAGGCCTTTCGCGACATTGCGCGATCGGCAGACTTGGCCGGGCAGGTGCGCATGCTCGCCATTGCGGTTGGCAACCGCGCCCCGGATGCGGTTGCGTTCCGAAAGGAGTGGCAGATTCCCTTCCCCATGGTGCCTGATCCTCGCTTCGAGTTGCTGAAGGCCGCGGCCGTGTCAGACGAGACGCCGTTCATCGTGCTGGTGCGCAGGTCGGGTTCTGAGTTGATTATGACCAGCCTGCACCGCGGCGACTTCGCCGCGCCCGACCTCCTGCTGCGCGAAGTCCGGAGCGTGTTGAGTTTGCCGTGGGACGCGCTCCGCGATATGGCTCGAGGCCGGCCCATGCCGGCGCTGCCAGGACCGCCCAAGGTTCCGGTTACGCCCAAGAAGTTGCGTGAGTTGATCGCGGACGCGCTGGAGAGCCCGGGGGGCCGACTCGTGCGATGGAAGATACTGGGCGTGCCTGACGCACAGGGGGTGGTGGAGGCGACCCTGGCCGTACGTGGCAAAATGGTGACGCGCTACGCCCGGGTCGTGAGCCGCCGGCCGGTGTGCAATGTGTGCCACGACATCCACTTCATCTACGTGTTTGATCCGAGCGGACTCATCCTTGCATTCGAGCCGATCCAGCTCCCTAAGGTGTCCAACAAGCGCTTCAACTGGCTCGACGTGCGCAAGCTGCGTCGCCGCGTGGTTGGCCGGCGCTTGGGGGACCCGTTCGACTTTAACCCCGACGTGGACGCGGTGAGCCGCGCGACGATTACCTGCTCGGTCGTGTTTGACGCGTTGCGTGACGGCCGTCGCGTGTTCGCCGCGGTGACTCATGCCGGCGCTCCGCCCAAACAGTAGGGCGTGCATTGCGGTGGGCAACCGGCGATGAGGCGGTGGCGGAGTTGCGGCGCCCGCACCGGCTTGCTGTGGCGATAACGGGGAGATTCGTTGAGGGATTCCCGATGCCCATGCGTTATGGTATGCTACTTGGCATCGCTTGAATCGCAGTTACAGTTCGGCCGTTCCGTGCGTTCCCTGCTGGCAAGTGATTCGCCTTGCCACGGTGCGAAGGCAGTCCAACGTCCTCAGAATGTGCGGTTAGGCGCAGCCCAGCCTCGTTGTGATGGAGCCCAAAATGAACAATCGCCTGCTTTATCTGCCCTTGCTTGCCCTGCTTGCGCCTGGCTGTGCGATGTTGACGGAGGTTGCGAGGCCGCACGTGGTGGACGTGACGCCTCGGATCACCGGCGCGGACACGAAGGGCCTGGACATGGCGTTCGACCTGAAGGTCGACAACCCGTACCCGATGGCCGTGGCCAGCAAGAAGCTGGTCTATGCGATTGAGATTGAGGGCAAGGAGCTTGTGAGTTCGAAGTCGGGCGGGGCGATGACGCTCAAAGGCGGCGCCGCGAGCACGGTGACCCTCCCCGCACGCATCGAATTCGATAAGCTCAAAGCTATTGGGAAGGACCTCGCGTCGGCAAATGAAGCCCAGTACAAGATCCTCGGCACGGCTACGATTCTCGCGTTCGGCCAGGAAGTGCCGGTGCCCTTCAGCTACGAGGGGACCTTGCCCATCGTGCGGGCGCCGAAGTTTTCGGAGATCAAGCCGAAGGTCGCGCGGAGCGGCTTGGCCAACTTCAGCCTGGATGTCGCCGCCAAGATCACCAACCCGAATGTGTTCAAGATCGACGTGTCTAAGCTCAAGTATTCGCTCCTCTTGGGGGGGGCTGAGTTGGCGAGTCTTCAAGCTTCAACTGCGGGTGAAGTCGGCCCCGGTGAAACCAAGGCATTTCATTTGGCCGGGAAGCTTTCCGCCACGCAAGCGCTGGGCGAACTTCTCAAGAACGGGAAGCTGGAAGGCGCCAAGATCGTCTCGTCCGGCACATTCAAGACCCCTTACGGCTCGGTCGAGAGCAAGTGATACGATGCGTCTGTTTGACGGACCGTTGCATATAAGGAGTTCCTCATGTTCGCCATCCGATTCATCCGCAAATTGGGCAAGATGCTCCGCAGCGGCGCAGGTGGCCGGGAGATTTTCCTAGGCGGATTCTGCGGTGCGCTCATTGGCATGATTCCCGGCGTCAACCTGACGTTGATTCTCGCGATTGTGCTGATGCTGCTGCTCAACGCCAACGTGGGCATCGCGATCCTTGGGATCGTCCTCGGCAAGGTCGTGTGCATCGCGGCCGCGCCGGTCACGTTCCAAATCGGCTACGTTCTCATCCACAACATAGGTCTGGAGGGCTTATTCGCCTGGCTGTGCAACACGCCCGTACTCGCGTTGCTGGATCTCTACAAGTATTGTCTGTTGGGTGGTATTCCGGTTGGCATCGTGTTGGGCCTCGTGTTTGGCAATTTCATGGTGCGGTTCATGGCCAAGCTCCGCGCGGCCTCGATCAAGGCCGCGAGTGGGGAGAAGGCGCAGAAGATTCTCGGAAACAAGCTTGTCAAATTCATCATGTGGCTCGCGTTTGGCAAGGCCAAGGCGGACATGCAAGAGACGCTTGACAAGCAGTCGCCTATGTTCCGCAAGGCCGGCATCATTCTGGCCGTTGGCCTCGTGGTGATCGTCGCAGCGCTCGAGTTCCTCTTGCTCGACACGGTGGTGAAGATTGCGCTGGAGAAGGGCATCGCTGCTGGCACGGGAGCCGAGGTGGACGTGGCGAAGGCGGACTTGTCTCTGCTCGACGGCAAACTTGTTGTTGAAGGGCTTCAGGTGACGGACCCCTCGCAGCCCACACAGAATCTGGTTCAGATCGGGAAGCTCGAAGCAGACGTGAGCATGAAGGATTTGCTGCGCAAGAGCTACGCGATTGATCTTCTGGCCGGCAGCGATGTGCAGATGAACGTTAAGCGCAAGAAGCCAGGCAAGGTCTACGTGAAGCCCAAGAAACCAGCGGAAGCGAAGCCCGGAACAGAGGGGGAGGGCGAGGCGCTGGATAAGTACTTCAACAAGGCGAAGGAGTGGCAACAGTACTTAGACAAGGCCAAGACGTACCTCGAAAAGCGAAAGGCCGCGGAGGCAGGCAAAGAAAACGCAAAGGAACAAGCCAAGGAACAGAAGATGGCCGCGGTTGAGCAAGCCAAGGCTGTGGGCTACTTGAACGCGAGCGCGCAGGGCATTTTGACGAAACGTCCGACTTGGCTCATTCGCAAGATCGAGATGGAGAAGGTCGTGTTCGCCCCCGGCAAACCGGCACAAAAGGTTGAAGGCGAGAATATCTCCAGCCATCCAGAACTCACGCAGGCCCCCATGAGGCTGCGCATCACGCCCTCGGCCGGCGGCGAACCCACGGCCAAGGTGCTGTTACACTTTGAGAAGCCGGACTTGTTGCACGAGATTGCGTTGAACTTGACGGGGATCAAACTCGACGATTCGCTTGGGCTCAGCAGCGGACTGCCGCTGAACGTGCAAGATGGCCAAGCCGACGCCAAGGCAGATGGCAAGTTCAGCGAGAAGAAGTTGGACCTGCCGTTCCACATCGTTGTGAAGAACTTGAAGGCACAGGCCGAGGGGGGGAAGCCTATCCTCGGAATGGATCCCGCTACCGCGCAAGAAGTCTTCAAGAGTGTCGAGGAGCTGAACATCGTCGGTTCGCTCGAAGGCTCCCTCGCATCGCCGCGAGTGAAGATCGACTACGACAAGCTCATCGGCAGCCTCAAGCGCGCACTCATGAAGGCGGGCAAGACCGCGCTGCTCAACCGTGCAAACGCGGAGTTGGGCAAGTACAAGGGGCAAGCCGAGGAGGCGCTCAAG
>JAJRTI010000866.1 GCA_024278415.1 Planctomycetota bacterium
CCCAGGGTAGCGGCCTGCGGCCGCAACCCTGGGCTAGAAGCCGGAAGCCCGTTGGGCTTCCAAACAGCGTTGCGTCAAGCGGAAACGCTGTCGCGCACGTTCATGGGGCCAACGGCTGTTGCAATCGGCTGAAGTGTTACCTGAAATGTTAGCACAATCGAAACTCAACCGGGCGGCCCCTCCTTCTGCTTCACTGGCCCGTTCTTTTCGAGCATGAGTTTGGCCAGTGGCACTTCAGGGCTGTCCTTGTAGTCCGACACCAGTGTTTAGAGCACGTTGCGGGCCTTGGGCTTATCGCGTTTGGCGTAGTAGCACTTGGCCAACTCGATCATCGCTTGGCCCACGTAGTGGCTGTGCGGGCTGACCGCGACGAACTCTTCGAGTTCGTCGATTGCCTCGTCGAGCCGTTTGGTGGCGCGGTAGAGCCGGGCGCGAAGCACGCTGGAGTAACCGATGAGTTTATCGGCTGGGTATTCCCACTCCCAGGTGTTCAGATACTCTTCCGCGGACCGGAGGTCGCGTGGCCGGCGCGTGCGGAGGTAGTATTCGATGGCTCTAGAGAACGCCCCGACGCGCACGGCCGCCGCCTTTTGGTAGCGCTGGCCGGACACGGGGATCATCATGGCCTGGCGATACTTTTCGAGCGCCTTGTCGTGTTCGGCCTGCTGCCGGTACGCGTCGCCCAGTCCGATGAGCGCGCGGCGGCGCATGTCGGAGCCGGCCTTGCCATACTTGGTGAGCACGCGGGTGAAGTGCGGCATCGCCGCCTCAGGGTTGCGCCATCCGTCCAGTGCGACGCGGCCGGCGGCGATGGCAAGGCGCGCCTTGTATGGCGCGGCGCGGACCTTGGCCTCGGCCTTGGCCAGCGCGGCGATCGCGGCCTGGTGCCGGCGCAAGTGCTTGCTCAGCACGTTGGCATACGCGACGGTGCGCTCGTAGAGCGTCGTGTCGTCGAGATCGCCGGCCTTCTTGAGCATGAGGCCCAGGGCCTTGGCCGCGTCGGCCCACTTGCTGGCATACTCAAAGTAGCGCCCGGCCATGGCCAGGCTGTTGGCGTCCATCTTTGCGAAGTCGTATTGCGACACGATGGGGTGGTAGGAGCTGAGCTTGTCAAGCTTCCTCGAAATCTGCTTGTCCCAGTCCTGGAACGCGTCGACGACTTGCGCGATGGTGCGCGTCTTGCCGCCGATGTTGATGCGCATGGCGACCTTGTAGAGGCCCGGCGCGAAGTACACGTGGTCGATGGGGCTGCCGACGCCCTTCTGCCCGTCGCCGAAATCCCAAGTCGGCTTGCGCATGACGATGGGATAGGACCGGTTGTGGAACTGGATGCGCACGATCGGCTTGCCGTCGATGTACGCCTCGCCGGCTTTCGTGGCCGTGAAGTCGGGGCTGGGGCTCTTGTCCGCGGTTTCGTAGTGGCCCACCGAGCCGATGATCGGCTGGGCGAACGCTTCCTTGGGCACGATTCGGAACCGGCGCTTGTTCTTCTCCCACGGCGGGCGCCAGGCCACCACCGCGGCCATGTACGCGCCAAGTTGGAGGTGGTACAACTCGATCTTGTGCAGCCCGCGCTTGAGCGTCACCGTCTTGTTCCGGCGCGCGTCGCGCACCGCGCGGTGGATGCCGGGGTACTGGATCGTCATCTTGCCATCGACAAAGAAGAACGACGCGTCGTCGGACGTGACTGCGAAGGTATAGGGCCCGGGCTTGGTGATCGCGAGCCAGCCGGTGTAGATGCTGAAGCAGTTCGTCGACGGGCCGAAGGGGTTGTAGCCGTAGTGGATCTGCTTGACGAACCCGCGGTTCATCACGTAGCCCGCGGCCTTGCGCATGGTGGCCTGCATCTGGCGCCAGTTGCCGCATCCGCCGCCTTTGTATTGGCGCACCTCCAGCAGCAGACCCCGCTGGATCTCGAATTTGTACTGGAGTGGCTTCGCCTTGGGGTTGCCGTAGTACACGTAGTATGTGCGCTGGCTGCGCCGGGTTTTGTCGAGCTTGATGACGAGCTTGACGAAATCGCCCGGGCCGAAGTGGATGATCTGATACGGCACGAGACGGCCCGACTCCACGACGCGCACGTCCCGGCCGTCCTTCTGCATCATGCCGCCGGTGTAGAACTCCGCGTAGCAGATGTCGTCGCCGGGGGCATTGGTGCGGCCGCGCACGACGACCTTGCGCCGCACTTTCCAGTCCTTGTGCCACCACGCCTCAGCCGCGTTGGCCGATGGCAAGGCGCACACCAGCAGGGCGCAGGAAAGTAGCTTTTTCAACACAGGATCGTCTCCATGGAATCCACGAATGTGGGGAACCCCTCCGTCCCCTCCCATGTTACTGAGAAGGCCTGCGGTGTCAACTGCCCCGTGCCGCTGGCGTCAGTTATTGGCCGGCTGTGCGCCGCCTTCGCCTTGCTCGCGCTTGCGCAGGTTCTTGAAGGCCTCCTCGCAAGCCTTGGCCAGATCCGGATCGAACTGCATCCCCGCCTGCTGCCGGATCTCCCCGATCGCGTAGTCCGAGGGCCGCGCCTTGCGGTAGGGCCGGTCGGACGTCATCGCGTCGAACGCGTCGGACAGCGAGATGATGCGCGCGTCCAGGGGGGTGCGGTCGCCCTGGAGCCCGTCGGGGTAGCCCCGTCCGTCCCAGCGTTCGTGGTGGTGGCGGATGGCCTTCTTGTAGTTGCGGAACGCGTCGATCTCGTCGGCAATCTTCTCGCCAGCTTCGGGGTGCCGGCGCATCATCTCAAACTCGCTGTCGGACAGTTCGGTCGGCTTGTCGAGGATCGACGGGGCCATGGTGATCTCGCCGATGTTCTGGAGCAGGGCGCCGCGGCGAATCGCCTGGATCTCTGCCTCCGACAGCCCGAGCGTGCGCGCGAGGAGCGCGGCGTACTCCGCGACGCGCTGCGCGTGGTTCTTGCGGAACTCGCTGCGCCCTTCGAGCGTGGCCACCAACCGTTCGGCCATGCGCCAGCACTCGCGCTGCGCCGACTGAAGCCGGCGGGTTTCGAGCAGCGGCTGCGCGATCGAGTCCACGACGACCTGGAGGAGCGACAGGTTGCGGTCGTCCGTGCGTGCGGCGCCGTCGGGCGCCGCGACACACACGGCCGCGGCCACCGCGGAGTTGTCCACGACCGGCGCGACGGCCAGCGTGAGCCCGGGCAGGAGCTGGCGTTCGGCGCGCACCTTCTTGCTCTGCGCGCATTCGGCCACCAGGTCCACAACGCCCGGGGCTTCCACGTCGGCTGCGGGGGGCCAGTTGTGCTTGGCCGCGAGCGAAAACTGGAGAGACTTCTCGCCGGTGCGCACGAACACGGCCGCGCTGGGCCAGCCCAACTCTTGCGTGATGGCCTTGGCCACGGCCCCGGTCACGTCGCCAAAGTCGAGCCGATCAGCCGCGGCCTGCGCGGCCTCCGCCTTGGCGCGCAGGCCGGCGAGCTGGGCCGACAAGTGCTCCATCGTGTGCCGCGTGTCCGCGAGCAGGCGTGTCGCGTGGGCGGCCGCGTCCGACCGGCGCGTCTTGCACTCCGCGTCGGCCACGCGCAAGTCCGAGAGCATCTGCTCGCAGTTGGCCGTGCGCACGGTGCGCTCGAGGTGGCGCTTGACGAGCTGGCGCAGTTGGTTGACGTCGAACGGTTTGATGATGTGGTCGTCGGCCCCGGCCTTCATGGCTTGCGTGGCCGCGTCGATGGTGGCGTACCCGGTCACCATGATGCACGGCATGTCCGGGTTGATCCGCTTGGCGGCGCGCACGACTTCGGTGCCATCGGCCCCGGGCATAACGAGGTCGGTGATGAGGAGGTCGTAGTGGCGCTGGCCCAAGGCGTCGAATGCGGCTTGGCCCGATTCGCAGGTGTGCACGTCGTAGCCCGACTTGCTTAGCAGCGCGGTGAGGAACTCGCAGATGCGGCGCTCGTCGTCAACGACAAGGATTTGGGGGGGCATAGGATCTTCGTTTGGAGGGGGATGCGCGTTAGGCGCCGCTGAGGGGCAGCGATGCGCGGAACTCGGTGCCTCGCTCGGGCGAGCACGCGACCGTGAGCCGGCCCCCGTGGTTCTCCACGACGCCGTGAGCGATGGCCAGGCCCAGGCCCAGGCTCTTGCCTTCGTTCATGAAGAACGGCTCGAAGACGCGGTCCACTTGCACGCCCTCCATGACTTGCCCGGGGTTGCGGACCGTGATCTCGACCGCGTCGCCGCCATTGCCGGCCACGCGGATTTGGATCGGCCCGTTGGGCTGGCCCGCGGCCGCGAGGGTCTCCAGCAAGGCGGAGATCGCGTCCCGCATTTGCTCGTCGTCGACCTCCATGTCAGGCAGGCCATCTTCGATGGTGGGCTCGACCTTGACGCCGTTGTCCGCGTGCGCGGCTTTGAACTGCGCGACCACTTGCTGCACGAGCGTGGCAGGCGACACGGGCCGGCGGTTGGCCGGGCGCTGCTCCGCGAATGTCCGGAGCCCGTTCACGACCTCTGCGATGCGCCGGGTTTCTTCGTTCATGAGCCGGAACGTCTGGTGGTTCGGGTCGTTCTCTGGCGTATCGGCGAGGAGCATCTGGAGCCACCCCGACACGGTCGTGAGCGGGTTGCTGATTTCGTGGGCCACGCCCTTGGCAAGCTGGGCGAGCGACTGGAGCCGCTCTCGGCCGGCCGTGCTGTCCTCGGCTGGCCCCCCGGCGCGGAGGCGGCGCAAGACGATGCTCGTGACCTCGTCGATGCGCACGGGCTTGAGCAGGTAGGCGTCGGCCGCGATCTGCATGGCCTTGGTCGCGTGGGCGCGTTGGGCCGGCGAGAACATGGCCAGGCAGAAGGCATGGGGCGCGAAGCGGACCAACTCGTCGAAGAACGCAAAGTCTTGCTCACCCATCTCGTCCACGTCCACCAAGACCGCGTCGGGCGGGTCTTGCGCGATGGCCGCAATCGCTCCGTACAGGTTGCGGGTTTGCTGGATGCGGCAGCCTTCGTCGGCCAGTTTGGCCAAGGCGAGGGCCACATTCGCGTCCTCGGCGTATGCCGCCACGATCTTGTGTTCAGTAGCCACGGTGCATGTCCCTCGTGTCGTGTCCAGGCGATTAAGCGCTCTTGGTCGCGGCAACGGCTGCCGCGGGCTCGGGGTCTTCGGATTGGAGCCAACGGCGTACGGGCATGGCGTCGGGCGCGGAGCATTCGTGCACGGGCAGCCGGATCGTGAAGCAGGCTCCGCGGCCGAACTCGCTCTCAACGCCAACGCGGCCGCCATGGGATTCCACGATTTCTTTCGTCACCGGCAGCCCCAGGCCCGTGCCGCCGTTGTCGCTGCGCGTGGTGAAGCCGCGCTCGAACACACGGGACAGGTTTTCGGCGGGGATGCCGATGCCGGAGTCTTCGATACGCACGTACACTTCGTCGCCCGCCATGCCCACTTCTGCGAGCAGAGCGCCTCCCTTGGGCATGGCGTGCTTGGCGTTGATGATCAGGTTCAGGAACACCTGCTTGAGCGCGGCCGGGTCGGCCACGACCGGCGAGATGGGGCCCTTGAACCGGCGCTCGATGTTGATGTTCCGGTTCCGCATCTGGTACTCGACCAGCTCCAAGATCTCCTCCAGCAGCAGGTCGAGCCGCAGGGGTTCTTGTTTGGGCTGGGCCGGGCGCGCGTAGTTCAGCCGGTTCGACACGATCTTGGAGACGCGCCGGGCCTCCTCCAGGAGCATGCGCAGGGTGGCGGCCTCCTCCTTCGACTCGCCGTCCGCACCCTCCGCGTCGTCGAGCAGCAGTTGGAGCCACCCATTGATGCACGTGAGCGGGTTGTTGATCTCGTGCGCGATGCCGGCCACCAGGTCGGTGAGCGAGGATTGCTTGTCGAGGCGCCGCGCCATGTCGCGCAGGCCGTCGGCTTCGCCTAGGCGCCGCACGATCGCGCTGGCTTGCTGCCATGCGCCGTGCGCGCAGGCCTGCGGAAGGACCACCATTTCGTAGTCCGTGCCGGCGCGCGAAAAGCGGTACGTCTCGATCGCGGCCGGCAGAGACGGCCGTTGCGGCTTCGCGTCGGGCAACGCCTCCTGCCACGGCCGGCCCATGTGCCCCAACGTCAGCCCTAGCGGTTGCATCGAGTCGCTGAAACTGACGATGCGACCCTCGCGGTCGATGATGATGTCCCCAACGCAGTCGTGAGCGATGGAACTCATCCGGGCGCGCTCCAGGTTGTTATGTGGCTGTGCGCGTTGCATCAGCCGATCGGTTCTGGAATGCCACGGCCCAGGCTTCCGGGGGGGGGCGGTACGCCATGTACCAACGCCACAACTGGGCGCGTTGCTGCCATCAGCGCGGGAAATCTCATGCTGTTGGCCTACTGCGCGGCGCATTGTACCACAACGCGAAGCCATGCGCAACCACTCGAACGGAAGATATTGTGTCATCTGCGGCCATATTCGCCCCATGTTGCGGTTCGAGGGCCTCCTCCCGGAGGTTTCCCCAGTAGCCGAATTCGCCAGAATTCGGGCCATCGGTGAGTCGCTCGCCGGTCTGCCCGAAGCCTGGCGGCTTCGGCTACAGCCCCTCCCGAAGGTTGCCAAGCTTGGGGAGGATGCTGGGCGTGCGCCGGCTCGCCGCGCAGTTGACGTGGACACCGCAACTTGCCAGGATGTCGCGGCGCTTTACGACCCCGCACCGCAAGCCCACGACCGAGAGCCGTCGCCATGGCCACACCCACCGACCGGCCCAACATCATTCTCATCCTGACCGATCACCTGCGCCCCGACGCCATCGGCAAGAGCACGCCGAACTTGATGAAGCTCGCGGACAGCGGCGTGATCTTTTCGAATGCGTACTGCGCGTCGCCGCTTTGCCAACCCGCGCGCGTGTCCATCGTCACCGGCCAGTACCCCTGCCAGCACCACGTGTGCGGCAACATGAACGAGCCCATCGGCCCGGCGCTCCGCGACGACACGTTCATGCGCCACCTCCAGGAGGCCAGCTACTACACCGCGCTCATCGGCAAGCACCACTTCATCGACCGATACGGCATCGGCATGGACGTGGCGGACGACGACCCGGACGTCAAGCGCTACGGCTTCGACCACGTGTTCCAGGTCGTGGACTGCGGCGAGAACCTGCACAACGACGATGGCTACACGAAATGGCTCGCGGCGCGGGGCATGCTCGAAAAGTACCGCGAGATCCAACGCAAGGAGGCCTGGCGTTGCGGCCCGCACCCGCTCGGCGAAGATGATTGCGAGGACGGGTTCATCGGGGCCAAGGGCTGCGCGTTCGTGGAGAGCTACGAGCGCTCCGATCCGTTCTATCTGAACTTGTCGTTCGTCGGCCCGCACCCTCCGTACTGGCATCCGGGCGAACTCCAGCACGAGCCGGAGCGCATGTGCCCGGCCAAGGGCGGAGCGGACAGCCCGCGCGTGCGCGAGCGCCGCGCGCACTACATGGACAAGGTCGCGCTCATCGACCGCTGCGTGGGCAAGCTCGTGGACGCGCTCGACGCCAACGCGCTGCTCGACGACACGATCCTCATCTTCACCTCCGACCACGGCGACAACCTCGGCGACTACGGCATCTGGGACAAGCGCTTCTTTTTCGAACAGAGCGCCCGCGTGCCGCTCATCATGTGCGGCCCCGGCGTGCACCGCGGAGCCCGAGGGCTGGCTGGCAAGAAGTCCAAGGCGCTTGTCTCGCACATCGACCTCTACCCCACGATCCTCCGCATGGACGGCGTCGACCTCCGGCGCATCAATCCCCGGCCGGGCCGGGACATCATGGCCATGTTGCGCGACGAACCCCACGCGCGCAATACGGAGATCCTCTCGCAACTCGGCACCGCGGTCATGATTCGCACCGGCAACTGGAAGCTCGTGTTCGATCCGGAGCAGGGAGGCGTGCAGTACCTTTTCAACCTCGTCGTCGATCCTGACGAAGAAAGCAACCTGGCCGGCGTCGCGGGATACGAGCGCGTGGCCGCCGGCCTCATCGAACGCCTCCTCGCGCACCAAATCCGCATGACCCAATTCACGCACGACAAAGAGGAAGCGCGCGTGCAGCGCGTGAGAGTGGGAATGTAAGGGGGACACCGAACCAATGGCCAATGACCAGTGACCAGTGACCAGTAACCCATGCGCATCATCCTCTTCGACATCGACTGCCTGCGTCCCGACCACCTGGGCTGCTACGGATACGACCGGCCCACGTCGCCCACGATCGACGCGATCGCGCGCGAGGGCGTGCGGTTCGAGCATTTCTACTGCTCCGACTCGCCGTGTCTGCCCTCGCGCACCGCGTGGTCGTCGGGCCGATTCGGCTTCAACAACGGCGTCGTGTCCAACGTGGGCGCTGGCGCGCGCTTCCAGATCAGGCACAGGGCCTACGGCGGCCCGGAGCCGGACAACGAGATGCTCATGCGCCGCCTGCGCAGCATCGGCTACGACACCATCAGCTTCTCCAACTTTGCGGACCGGCATTATGCGATGTGGTTCATGTGTGGCTGGTCCGAGTTCCACACGCCCAACCTGAAGGGTGGAGCGGAAACCGCGGCCGAAGTGACCGAGCCCGTCCTCCGCTGGCTCGAACACAACGCGACGCGCGAGAACTACCTGCTCCACATCAACTACTGGGACACGCACCGCTGCTACAAGATGGACCCGTCATGGGCCGACCGGTTCAAGGACTCTCCGGTCACCATCCCCTGGCCCGACGAGGAGGCCGTCCGCCGGCAGCACGACAACATCACCGGCTCCTTCACCGCGACCGGCCAGTTCAGGGACGGCAAGAGCCCCTTCCCGCTCATGCCTGATGAGATCGCGTCGCGGGCCGACTTCGAGCAGATGGTCACCGCGTACGACACGTCCATCGCGTATGTAGACCACTACGTGCAGCAGGTGCTCGACGAGTTGGACCGGCAGGGCGTGCTCGACGACGCGGTGGTGATCTTCACGTCCGACCATGGCGACGCATTCGGCGAGAACGGCATCTATACGGACCACGTGTGCGCGGACGAGTGCATCCACCGCATCCCGTTCATCGTGCGTTGGCCGGGCGTGACGCCCGATGGCCAAGCGGACGCGTCGTTCCTCTACAACGTCGACCTCGCGCCCACGCTGTGCGAGATGCTCGGCGCGGAAACGCCCGCGCAGTGGGACGGCGCTTCTTTCGCCGCGAACTTGCGCGGGCAGGAGGGCTTGGACCGCGACTACCTCGTGTGGCGCCACGGCCTGTACACGCTCCAGCGCGCGGTGCGCACGAAGACGCACCTGATGATCCGCACGTACGACGGCGAGCGCTACGACCACTTCGCGCCAGTGCAACTCTACGACATGGAGCGGGATCCGTACCAGACGACGAATCTGTGCGACGAGCAGCCGGACGCGGTGGCGCACTGCGACCGGCTCATGAACGACTGGGTCCAAGAGCAACGCACCAAGCACCGCTTGACCGCGGACCCGTTCGATTTGCTGCTGATGGAGCGAAGGGGTTCCTAAGAATGCCGAAGGGGCTGTAGCCGCGTGCGCCAGCGCGTGGGTGTGCTGAGACAGGCAAGGCGCACCCAGGCACCCACACCGTTCGGAGGCCTGCCTTTCCACACCTGGTGGATCACGGACGTGGACGTCCGCAACCTGTGGGACAACGCGTTCAGCTCGTTCGCGGAGGTTGCTGTCGATGCTGCAATGTGTATGATATCGCCAGGCGTAGCTACGCGGACCCGACTTTCGCGGGCCGTAGACCTTCACCTGAGCACAGTGTCATGCTGGACGATACGGCCCCCCAAGCACACGCGGTTCAAGTGCGGTTGCTACGCAAGGCCGGCCCCGATCGACGTCTCGAATTGGCGATTCAGATGACGGAGTTTGTTCGTGAAATGTCGCGCCAGGGCATTCGACGTCGCCATCCGGAGTGGCCTGAACTTGAGGTGAAGCTCAAGCTCGGCGAGCTATGCTACGGTCGTGAGTTGATGGACAAAGTGCGCGCCTACCTGGCGGAGAGGGACGCGTGATGCAGCCGGAAGTCAGGGCAGGCGTTCTTCCGGTGATCCACGTGCTGAAAGCTTTGGGCGTCCGCCACTATGTGGGTGGATCGCTTGCCAGTTCGATTCACGGCGTCCCGAGGAGTACGCTCGACGTTGACATCGTTGCCGACCTGGGGCCCGAACACGTCGATTCTTTTGTCCAACAACTTGGCTCGGCCTACTATTTGAGCGAGGAGGCGATTCGTGTCGCGGTGTGCGAGCGCCGTTCGTTCAACGTGATTCACCTTGAAACGATGTTCAAGACAGACGTGTTCGTATTGTCCGATGACGCGTTCCAGCAGGCCGCGATGCGTCGGGCCAAGTCGCTACCCATTGGAGGTGAAGGCGGGCCAGAAGTTGTCTTCGCTTCGCCTGAGGATGTGGTTCTCCACAAGCTGCTTTGGTACCGCATGGGGGGCGAGGTGTCGGAGCGGCAATGGGGGGATGTGCTGGGGGTGCTTGAGGCCCAGGGCGATGCTCTTGATTGGCCGCACATGCGCGCCTGGGCGGAGCGCTTGCGAGTCGCGGAACTGCTGGAAAAGGCTTTGTCCGCCGCCCGCTAAACGCGAGGCCAATCGCGTTGGGGCAGGCCCTTCCCCCGCGTCACAAGCGCCAACGTGTCCGTAGCCGAATGCGCCAGCATGCGGGTTCTATCGGACTCGAAGTCTTCTTGCGTTCGTCCCGCAGCCTGGCGGCTGCGGCTACAGCCGGCGAGAGACGGTACGCTCACTTGACATGCGCGGGCGCTCAGGCGACCATGAGCGGCCGCCATGTCTGACCGTAACGAATCCCCGGCTGGCCTTTCCAAGCGCGGCCTCGCGCTGCTGGTCGCGTGCGCGGTGCTGACGGTCGCGGGGCTCGTCGCGCTCCTGCGCAATGCGTTCCCGTTGGGCGTGCCAGGGGAGTGGATGTGGGACTACAACTGGACCGGGCGGGAAGGGGAGATCGCCTGGCCTGTCGCGGCGTTCGTCGTGTTCATCGCCTGCGTGTGGGCCGTCGCGCGCAAGCTGCGAGACTCGCCGCCCTCGCGAGGGGCCAGGGTGCTCATGGTCGCGGCGTTGGTCGTGCTGTCTCTTGGGCTCCAGGTTGGCATCGCGCACCTCGGCAAGATCGGCATCGCCGACTTCCCGGTCGTCACGCTTGCGCCCTGGAGCAACGGCTACTTCATCCTGGGCAGCAAGGTCGGCGACATGGGGGAGTTCCTCAGCACGTATCACGATCGTATGCAGACCATGGGCCCGCACGTGCGCACGCACCCGCCGGGCGGCATTGTGCTCTATGGGGCGATTTGCGAGCTTTTCCGCGAGCGCCCCGGCCTCACGCGCGGCCTGCTCGACGCGCTCCGCGGTGCGCCGTTCGACCCCGGCCCGCCCATGGCCGCCCTCGAGGCGCGCTTCCAAACGAACATCCCGGGCTGGGTGCAGGCCGGCGCGTGGTCTGCGAGCATGCTGCTCATGGTCGCGTGTTGCCTCGCGGTAGCGCCTATCTTTGCGCTTGCGCGGCGGCTGCACGGCGACCGCGTCGCGTTCGTCGCCGCAGCGCTCACGGCCGCGCTGCCGGGCTTGCTCGTGTTCACCCCGGCCACGGACCAGCTCTTCTGCCCCATTGCGGCGCTTGTCGCGTGGCTGTGCGTGGTGGGCGTGGACCGCGGCCGCGTGTGGCCGTGGGCGGTGGCCGGGCTGATCTTCGCGGCCGGGCTGTTTGTGTCCCTCTCCGTGCTGCCGCTGCTCGCGCTGGTCGGCGGGTACGCGCTGCTGCGGCAATGGCGCGAGCCCAAGCCGCGCGGCTGGCGCGTGTTGCTGGCCCAGTGTGCCGTGTTCGCCGCGGTGGTTGCGGCGTTCTTTATCGGCCTCCGGATCGCTACGGGCTTTCGGCCCCTGCTCGTGTATGGCAAGCTGCTCCGCATCGCGCCGCAGACGGTCCGCGACGCGTACGACGCGCGGGCCGCAATCATGACGTACCGCAAATGGATTTGGTGGAACCTCGCGGACGTGCTCCTGTTTGCCGGGCTGAGCCTGTGCGTGTTCTACGTCGCCGCGTGGGCGCGACGGAGCGCCGCGGTCCGGCGAGGCCCTTCGCTCCACTTTCATCTCGCGTTCCTCGTCATGCTCCTTTTGCTCAACTTCTCCGGCGTCACGCTCGGCGAGGTGGGCCGGCTGTGGCTGCAATGCATGCCGTTCCTCGCAATTCTCGCGGCGGCCGAGTTGGTCGAGCTGGCTGGCGCGCGCGAGTGGCCGCTCGCGCTCGTGCTTGCGCTCCAAGGCGCAATCGCTATCGTGATGAAGCTGCGCATGTCGTGGTTCTAGGCGTCAGGGGCGTCAGGGGACGCGATGCGGAAGTAGGCCGTCTTGCGAAGCAAGCGGCCCGCCAGCGCCAGGCTGCGCAACGCAGTGAGCAGCCGAAAGCGAAAGGCGGGATCGCATCGTGTCCCCTGACGACCTACGCAGACGCCCAAACCTCTATCACGATCGTAATCTTGATCGTGATCGTATTGATCCGACGCGGTGGCGATTGCGATTACGATCAAGATTACGAGCACGAGTATGAGTATGACGGTGGCTGCATCCTCATTTACCGCGGACGATGCCGCCTCGCGCCCGGTTCGATTCCGGCCGTGGCTACTGGCCGGGGCAGGGTACATGGGCCTGGCCGTGCTCGTGACCTTCCCCGCGGTGCTCTCCCTCTCCAGCAAAGCGATCGGCGGGGTGCGGGACGTGTGGGTGATGATCTGGTCGAACTGGTGGTTCGTCGAATCGCTCACGCGGTATCACACGAGCCCGTTCTTCAACCCGCTCGTGTTCTATCCCTTCGGCATGGACATGCACCTGCTGGAGATCCGCCTCGTGCCGGGCTTGCTGTTCCTGCTCACGCAGCCGCTGTTCGGCCAGGTCGTCGCGTACAACGTCGCGATGCTGCTGGGCCTCGCGGCCAGCGGCATGGCCATGCACCTGCTGGCGCACCGCCTGGCCGGGAGCCACGGGGCCGCGTTCGTCGCCGGCGTTTGCTTCTGTACGTCGTCGTACCTTGTGGGATCCACCGCGAGCGGTTGGGTCCACATGGTTCACGCGGAATGGCTGCCGCTGTATGCATGGGCATTGTTGCGCATGGCCGAGCGCCCCACGCCCGGCCGCGGGGTCGTGGCCGGGCTCATGCTGTGCCTCGCGGCGCACACGTCGTGGTACTACGGCATGTACCTCGCGATCTTCTCCCTCACCTTCGTCATCTACAAACTCGCAACCGCACACCGCGACGTGCTGCGCCGGCAGTTCGTGGTCGCGGTGGCGGCGCTAGCGGCAGTCTTCGCCGCTGGCGTGTTGCCTGTCGCGTGGCCGACGATGCACAAGATGGCGAGCGGAGGCGTCGTGCCCAAGCTCGACATTCCCGACGTGCCGGCCGCGCTGGTCGA
>JAJRTI010000867.1 GCA_024278415.1 Planctomycetota bacterium
AAGCTGGCTGGATGCGGTGTCCCAGCGCAAGGACCAACATCGCAACGCGTGACGCGCTACACCCTAAGTTCGTGGCATTGGGCATGGCCCGCCCTACGCACCCTCCGATTGGGTAAACGAACTTGCGGGACGCGACACTAGGGCGTCGCGTACGCCCGGGGACTAGCGACGTTGGTACAGCCGCCAGAGGCGAGCCACGTGGGGCAGATGGCTCAGCAGAAAGAAGGGCGAAGCCATCAGCGTTGGCTCGATGTAGCACGACTGCCAGCAGAGCGGGCACCGGAGGCGCCGGGCGTCTTGGCGTAGCCGGCAGAACGCCGGCGAACGCCATATCTCGCGGAACGAATGCTGCTTGACGTTGCCGCCGGTTCCCCGCATGGTCAGACAGGGAGCGACGTTGCCCTGTGCGTCGATGTCGCAAATCAGATCTCCTGCCATGCAGGAGGCCGGGCGATAGCTCTTCGCATAGTAGGCTGGCATCCCGCGGAGATACTCCCGTAGGTTGCAGTTGATGCCCGCGGTGCGCGCCGCGCGCTCCGCCGTCTGCAACTGCACGCGCAAGCCGCGCAACTCCTCGTCCCCAAAGTGGAACAGGCCTCGGTCGGTCGAGCCGTACTTGGAGAACGGCGCGCCCAATTCCATCGAGAGCAGACGAATCGAATCTGCCGAAAGGGACGCGGCAAGGCGCATCATGTCGTGCAGCCTCTGGTAGTTTTTGCGGTTGACGAGCGTGTTGATGCCCACCGAGATCTCCCGACCGCCTATCGCTCGCAGCCGTTTGACGGCTGCCACGGCTTTGTCGAAGGCTCCCTCGGCGCCGCGCAGCTCGTCGTGCTCGGCCGGGATGGGGCTGTCGATGGAAACGAACACCGAGTTCACGCCGGCCGCGATGAGATCCCGCCCCTTCTCCTCGCTCAGCAGCAGGCCGTTGGTGGTGACGACCGAGGCCATCCCAGCGCGGGATATGGCCCGTATGATGTCGCAGAGATCGTCGCGCAACAGGGGTTCGCCACCCCAGAGATTGATGATCATGCAGCCCATGTCCGCTAGCTCGTTCACGAGCCGAACCATCTCGCTCGTAGTCAGTTCGTTTGCGAGAGACGCTTTGTTTCGGTGTTGCGTACGCCACAGATCGCAGAACCGGCAACTCAGATTGCATGCCTCCGTAGCCATGAGATAGACGAAGAGCGGCCCCGGCGACGCGCCGCCCCACATGCGCGCGAGGTGGGTGCGCATGACGTGGAGGCCATTCTTCAGCATTCGAGCACTCATTGTCGAAGACGCCTCCTCTGGGGCTGGATCGCGGTTTGGAGGGATCATGGGGCTGGGCGCGTGGCGATGGCGGTCTCCAGGGCCGGCCCGCACCGCCAAGAACATAGCAGCCACGGGCCAACAATGCCACATTCAGGACATCTTGTTCCAACGGACCAGCATTTTTGGCACAATACCCGCGTGTCTTCGCCCCAAGAGCGGCAAGATGCTGCTGAGCCGCGTGGAAGCGTTCCGCACGACTGAACCGTGCCGAACCACGGGCTGGGTCCGCAGTGCCTTCGCGGTTAGCAAGCGCGAAGAAAAACAAGAAGTTGGAGCGGAAAGCCTTCGCCTTCCGATGCTTGCTCGCCCTTGCGGTTAAGACGGAAGGCGAAGGCCTTCGGCCACCGGGTTGCGGGCGAAGCCCGTTTTGTTGAGAGGCGTCATGATTCCAAACGATGATGGCAAGGGCGTCGGCAAGACGGAGCAGCCGAGCGCGGCGATGCGGTCAATTGCGCGGCGGCGACGTCGGCGCTGGCGTGTTGCTTTGCTCGGTTTGGCCGCGGTCTCGCTCGGGCTCAACTGGTGGGGGTTCCGCTCCGGCTTGCCCGACATCTGGCATCCGGACTCGTCCCGCTATGTGGCTGCTCCGTGGCTCATGTCCTACCGGGATTTGAACCCGCGCATCAGTTGCAACCCGCCGTTTTTCACCTTTGTGATGTTCGCCGAACGGGAGGCCATTCGGCTGTGGTTTGGGCTACTGGGAACGAGCGAGGGGCTGTTGCAGTTCCGCGACAACGCTGGGCTGACCGCTGCGGGGCGCCTGACGTCGGGCTTCTTCGCCGCGGTCTGCGTGCTCCTCCTCTTCAGGCTCGTGGCGACTCTGGCTGGCCGCCGTGCTGGTGTCGCGGCGGCGGCGTTGCTCGCGGTCAACTTTCTTTTTGTCCGCAATTCGCATTTCGCGCTCAACGACATCCCCATGACGTGTTGTCTTTTGTTGGCCGCGGAACGAAGCGCCGCGTACTTGCGATGGGGGCGGTTGGGCTCGCTGTGGCAGGGGGCGGCGGTTGCGGGGCTCGCTTTCGCAACGAAGTACACGGGAGGGGCGGCGCTCTTCTTTCCGCTACTGGGCGCTCTCGTGCGCGGGCCGGCGCGGCCCCTTCGCCTGCGCCTGCTGATTGCGGCGGCTTGCGGCGCCATCTTCGCGGGGGCGGTCCTGCTCGCCAATCCGTTCTTTCTGCTCGATGGCCAGTACTATCTGCGGGATTTCCTGTCCATACTTGGGTCGGATGAGAGCTTCACCCGGTTTAGCAGCGGCGGCGTGCCTACGTGGCAAGCCTTCCCCGGCATACTTCGCCTGAGTACCGGCTGGATCGGCTCGGTGATTGGCGTCGTCGGCCTTATCCTGATGGCGTGCCGGCGTCCGCGGTGGGCCATCGTGATGGCGACTGGGCCGTTGGTTCTTGCAGCGGCCATCGTGACGCGTACCGTAGCGTACCCGCGCTATGTGCTGCCCGTTGTGCCGTTCCTCATCATGGGGTTCGCGTTCGCTCTGGCCTACTGGAGGCGCTTCGGGCCCAAGTGGCCGCGGTTGGCCCTGGTGTTGGCGATAGCCGCGCTGATCGAGCCGGCCGTGAAATCGTTCCGCTTTGATACATTGTGCACCCGAGAGGATACGCGCCTGCTGGCGAGGCGTTGGATCGAGAAGCACGTTCCCCGAAGCGCGGTGCTGGTGATCGACGGCAACTTCCCTGCACTGCCCAGCCATCCCTACGCGATCTATGTCAGGGAGAGTCTGCATCGGTACGGCCCGAACATGGAGCCTGATTACTTTGTTTCCGATCTGTACCTTCGCCAAACATACCTGCGAATGCCGGAGCTGGCGCAAGTGTTTCGGCCTCTGTATCGCGCCATCGACTTGGCCACTCGGGATGTGGCTGAATTCTCTCCGGCCCGGCAGGGCATTCCTATTGGATTGTCTCCTGAAGAGGGGGTCGCGCCATTGATGAACCTGTGGAAGTTGGAGCGGCCAGGGCCTCCCATTCGCATCCATCGGCTGCACGCGCCGCGGCCGCGGCCCTTGGACGTGCCGGTGCGGCGGAAGCCGCCCTTGAGCCTGTCGGATTGGCGAGATATCTTGCGAGAAAGCATTTTTCCCGAAGGCATGTTGCTGGGCGCGCCTGTGGCACGCCGCTCCCGCCAGCCCGAGCGGTAGCAAGGTGCACGAAAAGCTGCTGTCCGCGATCGCCGCGGAAGGAGATCCACACGCGGGGAAGTTGCCCAAGGACCCGCTGGCTTAGCCGGAAGGCGGCTGGCCCTCGTGGACTGTCCCCGCACATTGCACAAGAAATGTCAGACCCCTCCGTACAATGGGCGGTGACAACACCAGCAACCAACGAGTACGGAGGACACGACAATGGCGCATCTGCGAAGCATCAAAGTAATGCTCATGGATAGTGGCCCGGAGGCAGACGTGAGCTTCGGAGATTTGTTGCGGCAGCCTTCAACAGTCCTGGGCGCGGCGCTGCTGATCCTGCTCGCACTCATGGCTTAGCCGAGGCTCCTGCCCCGCGTTGACCGGGCCGCGTTGCCGGGCTATAATCCGCGCATGATGTGACTTCAAGCCCAAGCCATGGCTCCATGTGGCTTGGGCGTTTTTCTTGGTGGCGATCCATGCGCGTGCTCATCGTGACGCCGATGTATCCGCCCGACCAGGCCGGGATCGCTCTCCAATCCGCGCTGCTCGCGCAGGGCCTCATCGCCGCGGGCCAATCAGCGGCCGTGCTGGCATACAGCCCGCGCGACACAGACGCCGCGGGGGAGCCTCAGGCGGGCGAGGAGGTCGTCTGGCTGGATCGGAGGCTCCGCACGCGCAAGCTCTCGCCGTCGTTGCTTTGGCGCCTCAGGAGCATGGCTGGTCAAGCAGACGTGGTGCACGTGCACGGCCACACCAACCTGAACGTGCATGCCTGGCTCGCGCGCCGCGGCCGGCCGGTGCTCGTCACCTACCACGGCACCGAGGTCTGGCACTACGACCCTGCAAAAGGCGGCGCGGTGTTCCGCCACTTGACCCGCCGCGCCCATGTCGTCTGCGTGAGCCAGCCGCTAGCGGACGCGCTGTTTGAGAAAACTGGGTTCGACAGCGCTGTCGTCGAGCCAGCAGTCGGCGATGCATACGTAGAGGCTGCGCGCTCCGGCGCTTCCCCGCCCAAGCACGATCCGCCGGTCGTGTTGAGCGTCAAGGGCCTTTATCCAGTCAACAACGGCGCGCACTTGCTCGAAGCCATGGCGCAGGTGTGCGCGGAAATGCCGAGAGCGGAGCTGTGGCTCGCGGGCGAAGGCCCCCTACGCGATGCGCTCGAAACGCAAGCAAGCGAGTTGGCCATCGCGGACAATGTGAAGTTCCTCGGCCTCATGGACAACGCGGCGCTCGTGGACACCTACGCGCAGGCCACGGTGTTCGTCAACGCCGCGACGCTGGAGTCGTACGGCAACGTCACCGTCGAGGCGCTGGCGTGCGGTACGCCGGCGGTGGTGTGCGAGACGGCCGGCGCCACCGCGCTTGTGCGGGAGTTGCCGCAGGACATACGCCTTGTGCCGCAGGGCGACGTGGCGGCGTTGGCCGGGGAACTGCTTGCCGCGCTCAGCACACCGCGTACAGTCCGCGTCGAAACGCGGCAGCGGATCGCGGAGACTAAATCCGCCGCGGCTATGGCCCAGCGCTATCTTGAACTCTACGTAGCGGCTCGAAGCTGAAGCCGGGAAGAACCGATGAATATCACGATCTCATATTTCTCGTTCACCGGCCGGGCCGGAATCCCCAACCTTTGCGTCGGCCTCGCCAACGCGCTTTCGCAATTGCCGGATGTGAACGTGAGCCTATTGACGCTTGTGTATGAGCGTGACGACGTGCGGCCGGCGGTGCGGGTCCACAAGCTCAAGGAGTCGCCGCGGGGTGCGCATCGTCTCTTCACGTCGCGGTGGCTCAAGCCGTTTGCGAATCGGCTCTACACGCGTGCGATCGAAGCGTTGAAGCCGGATTGGGTCGTGTGCAACTACTACCCCCTCGACGCGTACGCGTTCCGCTTCCGCGAGCGCTATGGCTACAAGGTGGGCTACCTCTACCAGAACGTGACCGACCCGAGTTTGTATGATGGCGAGGAACGCTCCCGGCGCGAGGCCGAGAAGGCGGCCATGCTCGAACAGGTCGCTCGCGCGGATGCGGCCTTCGGCAACTCGGACTACACCGCGCGCTGCGCGCAGGAGGCGACCGGGAAGCCGGCGCTGGGTCTCCCCCCGGCTGCGGATCCCAACGTGTTCAAGCCGCGGCCCGCGGCCAAGGCGAGCAAGCCGACGCTGCTGCACGTGGGCCGCGTCGTGAAGCACAAGGGAGTCGATTTGCTGTTGGAGGCGTTCGCCAAACTTCGCAGCCAGCACCCCGAGGCCGAGTTGCGCATCGTGGGCCGCGTCGAGCCCACCGCGTATGGCCGACGCGTCCGCGAGCGTGCGGAGGAGATTGGCAACGTGAAAATCCTACACGACGTGGGCGAAGAGGAGATGGTGCTCGAGTATCAGCGCGCGTGGCTGTTCACGTGCCCCAGCTTGTTCGAGGGCTTTGGTATGCCGTTCCTGGAGGCCGAGGCCTGCGGCACGCCTTGCGTGGGGTTCGAAGTGGGAGGAGTGGTCGAGGCCGTCGACCACGGCCGCACCGGCCTGCTTGTGCCCCCGGGCGACGTGGACGCGCTCGCAGACGCGATTGACGAGTTGCTGCGCGATGAGGACCGACGCCTGGTCATGGCGGACGCGGCCGTGCGCAAGGCGGGAGAGTTCGGGTGGGATCGGTCCGCGAAGAAGCTACTCAAGCGGCTGAAGGAAGTGGGCT
>JAJRTI010000868.1 GCA_024278415.1 Planctomycetota bacterium
CCCCCTTCGGCCTGTGCCTCTGCCAAGGCCAGCCGCTCGCGGGCTACGGCGACGGCTTGGTGGAGCTTCTGCTCCAGGACTTCGCGGGCGGGCAACTCGGTCAGGTACTCGGCGACGCGGATGCCGCTGCGCTCCAACTCCAGCAGCTCCACGTGCTCGGCCGACTTGCCCGCGCAGAGGATCAAGCCCAATGGCGACCCCTCGCTGGGCTCGCGCTCGTGCTTGTCGAGCCACCGCAGATACAGCTCCATCTGCCCCTTGTCCGCGGCGCGGAACTTGCCCAGCTTCAGTTCGATGGCCACGAGCCGGCCGAGCCGGCGATGGTAGAACAGCAGGTCCAGGTAGTAGTCCTCGTTGTCGACCGTGATGCGCTTCTGCCGCGCCACGAACGAGAAGCCCACGCCCAACTCCAAGATGAAGCTCTCCATCTCCCGCAGGATCGCGCTCTCCACGTCCTTCTCGCTGTACGTGTCCCTCAGGCCGAGGAAGTCGAGGAAGTAGGGGTCGCGGAAGACGAGATCGGGTGTGAGCTGGTCCTCCTCGCGAAGCGCGTCCAACTCTTGTTTGGCCAGCTCCGCAGGCTTCTTGGACAGAGCCGTGCGCTCGTAGAGCATGCCGGCGATCTTCTTGCGCAGCGTGCGCACGCTCCAGCGCTCGACCCGGCACATCTCCGCGTAGAAGTCGCGCTGGAGGGGCTTGTCCAACGGCAGGAGTTCCCGGAAGTGAGACCAGCTCAAAGTTTGCGACAGCGTTGCAACAATACCACCGTCTGGAAACGCCTCAGCGAACCTCACCATGCGCGTCAACGCGGAATAGCTGAAGCCGCCGCCATACTCCTCCGTCAATTGTTGCGACAGTGTGGCAAGAATCTCCTTGCCGTATTCGGCGCGGTTGCCTTTCAAGGTCTCCTGATCGATTCGCTTCCCGATCTGCCAATAAAGAACGACCAGCCGCGAGTTGACTGCCGCGGCCACGTGGCCGCGAGCATCCTCGATCAGCACTCGGATGTCGGACAGGAGCTGCTCTGTCATCTTGGCGGGAACCGTACGCTTCCTCGTGGCAACTGCGCGGCTCTTGCTTTTCACCTTCCTCGCCATCACACCACCTCCTTCAGCATCCTCAGGATGTCCTGCTCCACTTGCTTGATGTCCGCCTCGATCTCGTCCAGCGGCCGCGGGGGCTCGTAGTGGTAGAAGTAGCGATTGAAGTTGATCTCGTACCCCACCTTGCCGGGCAGGCCGTCCTTGTGGTCGACCACCGCGGTGTTCACGTAGGCGTCGGGCACGTGGGGCAGCACCTCGCGCTCGACGAACGCGTCCACGTCTTCGCTCAGGGGCACGCTCTCCGTGTCGCGCAGGTCCGGGTCGGGCTCCGGGTGGCCGTCCTTGTCTCGGCAGATCTCGGCTGTCTCGTCGCGCTCGGACAAGGCCGACAGCACGGCCTTCTTCACCGCGGCAGACAGCTTGACGCCGGCCGCCTTGCACGCACCGGACAGCGCCTCCATAAAGGCGTCCCGGTCCTTGAACAACTCGCCGGGCATGGCCGCAAGCGCAGCAATAACGGCCTTCTGCTCTTTGCGCCCGGCAGCCTCGTCTGCGGCCTTGGCCTTAGCGTTCTTCTTCTTGCTGACTGCGAGATTCTGGAACGCCTTCTCCTGCTTGAGCCGTTCGATGCGCTCAGGGCTCGCCTGGAAGTTCAGCCGCAGCGGCCGCTCGACCGTGATCTTGCGGTATCCAAAGTCGGTGGTGGCGAAGATCTTGGACTGGTCGCTTTCCTCGAAGGCCTGGTGAATGTCCACGATCTGCTGGATATGGTCGTCGGAGATCTCACGGCGCTTGTCGCCGAGGCTGCGGCGCATGGGCTGCCAGGAGCCGGTCGCGTCGATGAGCTGCACCTTGCCTTTGCGCTTGCGCGGCTTGCGGTTGGTGAGCACCCAGATGTACGTGGCGATGCCGGTGTTGTAGAAGAGCTGCTCCGGCAGGGCGACGATGGCCTCCAGCCAATCGTTCTCCAGTATCCACCGCCGGATCTCGCTCTCGCCGCTGCCGGCGTCGCCAGTGAAGAGAGGCGAGCCGTTCATGACGATGGCCACGCGCGAGCCTCCGTCCTTGGCCGGCTTCATGCGGCCAAGCATGTGCTGGAGGAACAGGAGCTGGCCGTCGGAGATGCGCGGCGTGCCTGCGCCGAATCGGCCGGCGTATCCACGCTCGGCCTCCCTCTCGACTGCGTCCTTGTCCCGCTTCCAGTCCTTGCCGTACGGCGGGTTGGCAAGCATGTAGTCGAAGCTTCTGTTCGCGTGCTGGTCGTCGGACAGGGTGCTGCCGAACTTGATGCGCTCCGCGTCCTTGCCCTTGGCGCTCTTGATGAAGAGGTCGGACTTGCAGATGGCGAACGACTCAGGGTTGACCTCTTGGCCGAAGAGATGGACGTCGGCGTTGGGGTTGAGCCCCACGATCAACTCCTTGGCGATGGTGAGCATGCCGCCGGTGCCGCAGCAGGGGTCGTACACGGTGCGCACAATGGCCTTCTGGCCCAAGACCTGGCGGTCGGTGGCAAGCACGAGATGGGCCATGAGGCGGATGACATCGCGCGGGGTGAAGTGCTCGCCGGGGTTCTCGTTGAGCGCTTCGTTGAACTTGCGGATCAGCTCCTCGAACACGTAGCCCATGTCGTGGTTGGACACTCGGTCGGGGTGCAGATCAACGTCCTTGAAGCGCTCCAGCACG